>NZ_JBFTZZ010000005.1:0-225267 GCF_056406515.1 Rhizobium sp. P1_B8
ATCGATCGGCGTCGAACGCCGCGTCTATACGGCGGGCGAAAACAAGGTGATCCTCGATCCTTTCCAGCCGGAAAAGGAAAAGGATATCGAGTATCTGAAGAGCCTGCAGCTCGAAATCCATCAGGTCTTCATCTCAATGGTGCGCGAACGTCGCGCCGGCAAGCTGAGGGATGATGCGGCGGTGTTTTCCGGCCTGTTCTGGAGCGGCACGCGCGGCCTCGAACTCGGCCTCATCGATGGCCTCGGCGACATGCGCCAGGAACTGAAGAGGCGCTACGGCCAGAAGACCAAGCTGGAGCTCGTCACCGCCGGCCGCGGCCTGTTCGGCCGCCGGATTCCAGGTGTGTCGCCGGTCTCGCTCGAGGGTGCTGCATCCGGTCTCGCAACGGGGCTTGTCGAAGCGGCGGAAGAGAGAGCATTGTGGAGTCGTTTCGGGCTTTGAAGGGAGCAAGAGAGGGGCATGCCGCAACTAATTACCATCCTGATTCTGGTTTTCTCCGCCTGGTGGCTCTACCGACGCTTCGTCTCCGATGCCCGTAAGCTCGCCGAAAAGTCGCGCCGCGCTGAAAAGGAGCGCCAGACCGGCGCAATCGGCACGCTGGTCAAGGATCCGGCGACGGGAGAATACCGGCTGAAGCGCGAGGGCGAATAAGAGGCGTCGCCACGCACTGCCGCTCACCCGGTTGGTGAGGGGGAGGGGCAGCGCAATTCCTCTTCCCCATCGGCATTCGACGCCTCGTCATCGCTGCAAAAGTCTTGACCCCCGCCGCCCTCCATGGCACCTGTCGCGCCGATAATTCCCAAGCAATCGGTGCCGTTCGATGTCAGCTATTCCAGACCATATGAACCCGAAGCGCTCTTTCCAGGCGCTGATCCTGACCCTGCATAGCTATTGGGCGGACAAGGGTTGCGCGGTGCTGCAGCCCTACGACATGGAAGTCGGCGCCGGCACCTTCCACCCGGCCACGACGCTGCGCGCCCTCGGCCCCAAGCCATGGAAGGCGGCTTACGTTCAGCCGTCCCGCCGCCCGTCCGACGGCCGCTATGGCGAGAACCCGAACCGGCTGCAGCATTACTACCAATACCAGGTCATCCTGAAGCCGAACCCTGCAAATCTGCAGGAGCTCTATCTCGGCTCGCTGGCGGCGATCGGTCTCGATCCGCTGCTGCATGACATCCGTTTCGTCGAGGACGACTGGGAAAGCCCGACGCTCGGCGCCTGGGGCCTCGGCTGGGAATGCTGGTGCGACGGCATGGAAGTCTCGCAGTTCACCTATTTCCAGCAGGTCTGCGGCATCGAATGCTCGCCCGTCGCCGGCGAACTCACCTATGGTCTCGAACGCCTCGCCATGTATGTCCAGGGCGTCGACAATGTCTACAATCTGAACTTCAACGGCCGCGACGGCGACGAGAAGATCAGCTATGGCGACGTCTTCCTGCAGGCCGAGCAGGAATATTCGCGTCATAATTTCGAGTTCGCCAATACCGAGATGCTGCATCGCCATTTCGTCGATGCCGAAAAGGAATGCCGGGCGCTGCTCGATGCCGGCGCGCCGGGCGACAACGCCAACCAGCGCCTGCACAAATGCGTCTTCCCGGCCTATGACCAGTGCATCAAGGCAAGCCATGTCTTCAACCTGCTCGATGCCCGCGGCGTCATTTCGGTCACCGAGCGCCAGAGCTATATCCTACGCGTTCGCACGCTCGCAAAGGCCTGTGGTGAAGCCTTCCTGCTGACCGATGCCGGCGGCGTCAACCTGGGCAAAGAGGCGGCGTAACGCAACAGCCTGCCAGCCGTATTGTCGATATCGACGGCTGGTCGGGCACCCCGAATCGTCGCGGATATCGGCGTTTGACGCCAGCCGGCAAACCCGCGTAGTCTCCGCGCGGACATTACTTCGCTGCGGGGGAATTCGCGATGTTTATTGCGCTTGGCGTCATCGTTCTGGTCGCGCTCTATCTCATCTTCATCTACAACGGCCTGGTTCGCGCGCGGCAGATGGCGGAAGAGGCCTGGTCGGGCATCGACGTCCAGCTCAAGCGCCGCGCCGATCTGATCCCGAACCTGATCGAGACGGTCAAGGGCTATGCCGCCCATGAAAAGTCGACGCTTGAAGAGGTGGTTGAGCTCCGCAACAAGGCGCAGGCCGTGCCATCAGGCGATGTCGCCGGCAGGGCGCAGGCGGAAGGGCTGCTGGGCCAGGCGCTCGGCCGGGTCATCGCGCTCGCCGAGGCCTATCCCGATCTCAAGGCCAATCAGAATTTTGCCGAGCTCCAGGCTTCGCTGGAAACCATGGAAGGCGAGTTACAGATGGCGCGGCGTTACTACAACGGTGCGGCCCGCGACCTGAACGTCAACGTCGAAAGCTTCCCGTCCAATCTCGTTGCCGGCCAGTTCGGATTCTCCAAACGGGAATATTTCGAAATCACCAACGAGGCCGATCGCGCCGTCCCCACCGTGAAATTCTGACGATCCGGCATTTTGCCTTTGCCGGAAAGCGATTAAGAGCAAGGGCAGATTTGCGGCCGGCTAGAGCATTTCGCGCTTTAAGGTCGCCCCATGGACGGAAGAAACAGCATGACACGCACAGCCAAACTCACGATCATCCCGCCTGGCAAGCCGCTTTCCGGCCGCGCCATGCCGCCTGGCTCCAAGTCGATCACCAATCGCGCCCTGCTGCTCGCCGGCCTTGCGAAGGGCACCAGCCGGCTGACCGGGGCGCTGAAGAGCGACGATACGCGTTATATGGCCGAAGCGCTGCGTGCCATGGGTGTCGCGATCGACGAGCCTGACGATACCACCTTCGTCGTCACCGGCAGCGGCAGGCTGCTGCCGCCCAAGGCGCCGCTCTTCCTCGGCAATGCCGGCACGGCGACACGCTTCCTGACAGCGGCTGCGGCTCTGGTCGACGGCACCGTCATCGTCGATGGCGACGAACATATGCGCAAGCGCCCGATCGGCCCGCTGGTCGAGGCGATGCGCACGCTCGGCATCGATGCGACCGCCGAGACCGGCTGCCCGCCGGTCACCGTCAGGGGCACCGGCCGCTTCCAGGCTGACCGCATCCGCATCGATGGCGGCCTGTCCAGCCAGTATGTTTCGGCGCTGCTGATGATGGCGGCCGGCGGCGACCGACCGGTCGATATCGAGCTCGTCGGCGAGGATATCGGCGCGCTCGGCTATATCGATCTGACCACGGCGGCGATGAAGGCCTTCGGCGCCAAGGTCGAGAAGACCAGCCCGGTCACCTGGCGCGTCGAGCCGACCGGCTACCGCGCTGCCGATTTCATCGTCGAGCCCGATGCCTCGGCCGCGACCTATCTCTGGGCTGCCGAAGTCCTCACCGGCGGCGCGATCGATCTCGGTGTTCCCTCCGATACCTTCTCGCAGCCCGATGCGCGCGCCTATGACATCATTGCCAAATTCCCGCATCTGCCGGCAGAGATCGACGGCTCGCAGATGCAGGATGCCGTTCCGACGCTTGCCGTGCTTGCCGCCTTCAACGAGGCGCCGGTTCGCTTCGTCGGCATCGCCAATCTGCGCGTCAAGGAATGCGACCGCATCCGGGCGCTTTCGACCGGCCTCAACCGCATTGTTTCAGGGCTTGCCCACGAAGACGGCGACGATCTGATCGTGCAGTCGGACCCCGCACTTGCCGGCAAGCGTCTGCCGGCGGATATCGACAGCTTCGCCGATCATCGCATCGCCATGAGTTTTGCGCTCGCCGGGCTGAAGATCGACGGCATCACCATTCTCGATCCCGATTGCGTCGGCAAGACCTTCCCCGCCTATTGGCGGACGCTGGCGGCACTCGGCGTGACCTATCAGGACAACGATTGACGAAACGCGCAGCCGAGGCTGCCGGCGGGAGACAGGGATGGGGCGTCGGTTTTTCGGATTTTGCTTTGCACTGCTGTTGATGCTCGCCGCCCCGGCGGCCTTTGCCGCCGAGGTGATCGACAGTTTTGCCTCCGACATCGCGCTCGAAAAAAGTGGCGCGATGACGGTGACGGAAACGATCACCGTCAATGCGGAAGGCAATCAGATCAACCACGGCATCTTCCGTGATTTCCCGCTCTATTTCACCGATGCCGCGGGCCGCCGCCGCAGCGTCGATTTCGATATGGTGTCGGTCCAGCGCGATGGCGATAACGAGCCCTGGCACACCGAATCGATATCAGGCGGCATCCGCATCTATGCCGGTTCTGCCGACGTGACCGTGACGCCGGGCCGTCATCGATACGTCTTCACCTACAGGACCAATCGCCAGATCCGCTATTTCGACGATCACGACGAACTCTATTGGAACGTCACCGGCAATGGCTGGATCTTCCCGATCCGCTTGGCCACCGCGACGGTGAAGCTGCCGCCCGGCGTCGGCGCGACGGAGACGGCCTTCTTCACCGGCCCCCAAGGTGCGACGGAAAAGAATGCCCGCGTCAGCGAAACCGGCGCTGGCCTGGTCTTTTCCACCACCGCGCCGCTTGATGCCCACGAAGGCCTGACCTTCGCGATCCGCTTGCCGAAGGGTTCGATCGATCCGCCGAGCGCGGATATGGAAAGCACCTGGTGGTTGAAGGACAACCGCAATTATTTCATCGGCTTCGGCGGCCTGATCCTCGTTTTCGCCTATTACACGCGCTCCTGGCTGAAGGTCGGCCGCGATCCCGCCCGTGGCGTCGTCGTGCCGCGCTGGGACGCGCCTGATGGTATCTCGCCGGCGCTGGTCAACTATATCGACAATAAGGGCTTCTCCGGCGAGGGCTGGACGGCGCTCTCTGCCACCGCCCTCAATCTTGCCGTCCGCGGCTACGTCAAGCTCGAAGACCTGAAGAATTCGATCGTCATCCAAGGCACCGGCAAACCGCTCGGCAAGGAGAAATTCCAGGCCGGCGAAATCGAACTGCTGAAGGTTGCCGGCGGTGCCGGTTCGACGCTGACGATCGACAAGGCCAATGGCGAGCGGGTGAAGTCTGTCGGCCAAGCCTTCCGCTCGGCGATCGAGAAGGAGCATCGCGGCAAATATTACAATTCCAACCTGGCTTATACCGCAGGCGGCATCGCGCTCAGCGCCGCAGCCCTGGTGATCCTGTTCGTCTTCGGTTCGCTGGCGCCCGACACCATCGCGCTGATGCTGATCCCGAGCGCCATCTCGGTCTTCGTCGCGGTGTTCGCCGCCGGCCTCGTCAGGTCGTTGCATCGCGGCAAATCACTGTTCGGCAAGATCATCGCCATCATCGCCGCCGCCGTCGGAGTTTTCGTCGGCATCAGCATTCTGGCGACCATGGTTCTGGCGCTTGCCTCCTCGCTGGTGGAACTGCACGAAACGCCGATGCTCTTTGCCGTCGGCGGCATCGTGCTTTTGAACATCCTCTATTTCTTCATCATGGGCGCGCCGACCCCCCTCGGCGCCAAGATGATGGATGGCATAGACGGCCTGCGCCAGTATCTGACGCTTGCCGAGAAGGACCGGATGAACACGGCAGGCGCTCCGGAAATGTCGCCGCGGCATTTCGAGACGCTGTTGCCCTATGCGGTGGCGCTCGGCGTCGAAAAGCCTTGGTCGCGCACTTTCGAAACCTGGCTTGCGGCGGCCGCTGCCGGCGCGGCCGCTGCCTATGCGCCCACCTGGTATTCCGGCAACTTCAACAGCGGCAGCTTTTCCGATCGCATCGGCGGCTTTTCCTCGTCCATGGCCTCGACCATCGCGTCGACGATTCCCGCGCCGCCGCCATCGAGTTCCTCCTCCGGTTTTTCCGGCGGCGGCTCGTCGGGAGGCGGCGGCGGAGGCGGCGGAGGCGGGGGCTGGTAAGCTTTCCCGCTTGACCTTTTAGCCCTTGGCCCTTAACCGCCAGACAGAAAAGGAAAGGGTCGCGCATGAAGGTTCTGTTGATCGGATCGGGCGGACGCGAGCATGCGCTCGCCTGGAAGCTGGCGCAATCGCCGTTGATGACGGAATTCTACGCCGCACCCGGCAATCCCGGCATTGCCGAACACGCCGTCCTCGTGCCGGTTGACATCGAGGATCACGAAGCGGTCGCGGCCTTCTGCAAGGACAAGGCGATCGATTTCGTCGTTGTCGGCCCGGAGGCGCCGCTGGTTGCCGGCCTCGCCGACCGGCTGCGCGCCGATGGCCTTGTGGTTTTCGGTCCTTCCGCTGCCGCAGCCCAGCTCGAGGGCTCCAAAGGCTTCACCAAGGATATCTGCGCCCGCTACGACATTCCGACAGGCGCCTACCAGCGTTTCAACAATGGACCGAAGGCCAAAGCCTATATCCGCGCCGAGGGCGCGCCGATCGTCGTCAAGGCCGATGGTCTTGCCGCCGGCAAGGGCGTGACGGTTGCGATGACGCTCGACGAGGCGCTGGCGGCGGTCGACGACTGTTTCGAGGGCGCCTTTGGCGCTGCCGGCGCCGAGGTCGTCGTCGAAGCCTATCTCGATGGCGAGGAAGCGAGCTTCTTCTGCCTCTGCGATGGCAAACATGCGCTGCCGCTTGCAACCGCCCAGGATCACAAGCGGGTGGGCGAGGGCGATACCGGCGTCAATACCGGCGGCATGGGCGCCTATTCGCCGGCGCCTGTCATGACCGCCGAAATGGTTGAGCGGACCATGAAAGAGATCATCGAGCCGACGATGCGTGGCATGGCCGAGAGCGGTCATCCCTTCTCCGGCGTCTTTTTCGCCGGGCTGATGATCACCAAGAAGGGGCCGGAGCTGATCGAATACAATGTCCGCTTCGGCGATCCCGAATGCCAGGTGATGATGATGCGGTTGAAGAGCGATCTCCTGCCGCTGCTGCTCGCCACCGCCAATGGCACGCTCGATCAGGTCAAGGCCGAATGGAACGACGATCCGGCGCTGACGGTGGTCATGGCCTCCAAGGGTTATCCCGGCGCCTACGAGAAGAACACGCCGATCCTCTCCCTGCCTGACGCGGGCGAGGGCGAGAAGGTGTTTCATGCCGGCACGGGTCTGAAAGACGGTGCACTGGTTGCGACTGGCGGCCGCGTCCTGAACGTCACCGCGTCAGGTGGCACGGTCGCCGATGCCAAGAACCGCGCCTACGCGCTGCTCGACAGGGTGAGATGGGAAAACGGCTTCTGCCGGCGCGACATCGGCTGGCGGGCGATCGAACGCGAAACGGGCTCGGAGTGAGTATAAACCGGCCCGTTCTTTAAATTTTTACCCTTTCCCCTGACGGGATGGAAACAAAGCTGCGCTATACCGCTCCCAAGATGAGACGGAGTGGCATTGATGCGTCAGATTTTCCTCGGTGCGGCAATCCTGCTGATGGCAGGCCCCGTGATGGCGTCCTCGATAGAAGTGGTCGGCAAGATTGCGCCGCGCGCTGAAGGCAGCATCGTCACCGAAAGCTGTGCCGATTGCCCGCCGCTCCAGGCCGAACTGACCAAGAAAGACTATACGGTGCCGGAGCTGAAGCCCGGCGCTTTCCAGGCAAGTGAAGTCCGCGACGTCGGCGGCGAAAAGAAGGTCTATCGCACCGAAGGCTGGATGGGCGGCTCGCCCGTCGTCTTCGTCAGCAAGGCGACGCCTGAATCCATGATTGCGGCCGCGCCGCCGGCGGCGCCGGTAGACGGCATCGACATGAATGCAACCACCGCGGCCGTCATTGGCGGCGACGCCAGGCCCGTTGCGGCAGGTATGGCGGAACAACCAGCAGCGATTAACGTTTCCGAGTTTAAGCTGCGTTTCTAAAAAAGTTCCCTGCCCCTGCCTGATCAAGGTTTCGATCGCTTGGGGTTCCACCACCGGTGGACGAATGCACCCTCGATGAGCAGCGGGGGTGCATTCCTGTTTTGAAGTGCAATTATAAGCGGCATCGAGAAGTCGTCGTCGGAAATTACCAAGATCATCGGCGTCATCGACGAGATCGCCTTCCAGACCAATCTGCTGGCGCTGAATGCCGGCGTCGAGGCAGCCCGCGCCGGCGAATCCGGCAAGGGTTTTGCGGTCGTCGCCCAGGAAGTCCGCGAGCTTGCCCAGCGCTCGGCTGTTGCGGCCAAGGAGATCAAGGATCAGATCGCCCGCTCCTCCAGCCAGGTCGACCATGGCGTCCGTCTGGTCGGCGAGGCAGGCGAGGCGCTGAAGCGCATCTCCGACCAGATCAAGGCCGCCAACGAGATCGTCGCCAAGATCGCCCACAGCGCCTCCGAACAGGATACGACGCTGCGCTCGATCTCCTCGTCGATGAACCAGCTCGACGCCGCCACCCAGCAGAACGCCGCCATGGCCGAGGAGACCACGGCATCGGCCGAAACGCTGGCCACCGACACCGACGAGCTGATCGATCTCATCCGCGGCTTCCGTGTCGGTGCGCCACAGCACCGCCAGGCCGAACCGATGCGCCGGGCCAGCTGAGAACTTTAGAAGCAAATGATATGGACCGCCGGATGAAAATCCGGCGGTTTTGCTTTGTAAAGCACCCCTCGATTTTTAGGGAAATGCGCGGTGGGAACAATAAAATTAAAGCTTTTTTATAGGGTGGGCATCAATTGTTACTTACCCGGTCGCAGCATGTTTATTTTAGCAGCGGTAGACGCGTCGTCTAGTTTGGCGCGCTCGCACAGGCGGTAGAAAACCGCACCGGAATGCAGCTATCCATTCCCGTTGCGAGGCGTCATGAAAAATTTGAAGATATCGAAGCAGCTCATATTGCTGGTCGTCGGCCTGATGATCGCCTTTGCGATCGCCACCTCCCTGCAGATCCGATCCTCGGTCGATGCGATCTACAAGGAGCGTTATGACATGCTCCGCGCCGAGGTTCAGTCGGCGGTCTCGGTTCTCAAGCTTTACCAGGCCAAGGTAACCGTGGGCGAAATGACGCTCGAGGATGCCCAGAAGCAGGCCTACGCCACCGTCAACGGGATGAAATACGATCCGGACGGCTATTTCTTCGGTTATAGCTACGACGTCCAGATGGTATTCCACTACGACGCCTCGAAAGTCGGGCAGATCAACAAGGGCCAGCCGGACAGCAAAGGCAAGCTCTATCGCGATGAGCTGGTCAAGCTCGGGCAGCAGGGCGGCGGTCTCGTCGAATATTATTCCACGGTCAAACCGGGCCAGCCGGCCGGCGATTACCGCAAGACGGCCTATGGCCAGGCCTTCGATCCCTGGAAGGTCGTCGTCGTCACCGGTGTCTACATGGACGATCTCGATGCTCAGATAAACAGCACGATCCTCACCGCGCTCTCCGGCAGCATCGTTCTGTTCTTCCTTGCCATGACGGCCGCCTACATCGTCATCCGCGGCATATCGGGACCTCTCAACAACGTCCATGCCGCCCTGAAGGCTGTCGCCGAAGAGGATGTTTCGATCGCCATCCCGCATACCAGCATGAACAACGAAGTCGGCATGATGGCGAAGGCGACGCAGTCGCTGCAGGAAAAGATCAGGGAACGTCATGCGATGTCCGATCGCGAGGCGGCCCAGCAGCTGGCACTGGAAAACGAGCGCGAAAACAATCTGCGCCAGCAGCAGGATGAAGCCACGCTCCAGGCGCGGGTGGTGACGACGATCGGCCAGGCGCTGGAAATGATCGCCCGCGGCGATCTCACCGTCCGCTGCGCCGATCTCGGCCAGAAATACGCCGCCCTTCGCGACAACTTCAACGATGCGCTGTCGCATCTCGAAGCCGCCATGGCCAAGGTCAGCGCCAAGGGCACCGACATCGGCACCAGCAAGGAAGAGATCCGCCGCGCTTCCAACGAGCTGTCGCAGCGCACCGAACGCCAGGCCGCCAGCCTTGAGGAAACCTCGGCCGCGCTCGACGAACTCACGGTCGCCGTCCGCCAGACAGCCGATGGCGCCCATGAAGCCAGCAAGCGTGTCCACGCGGTCAGCACCGAAGCCACCCATAGCGATGCGATCGTCACCCAGGCGATCGAAGCGATGAGCGGCATCGAGAAGTCGTCGTCGGAAATTACCAAGATCATCGGCGTCATCGACGAGATCGCCTTCCAGACCAACCTCTTGGCGCTGAATGCCGGCGTCGAGGCAGCCCGCGCCGGCGAATCCGGCAAGGGTTTTGCGGTTGTCGCCCAAGAAGTCCGCGAACTTGCCCAGCGCTCCGCCGCTGCCGCCAAGGAGATCAAGGACCAGATCGCCCGCTCCTCCAGCCAGGTCGACCACGGCGTCCGTCTGGTCGGCGAGGCAGGCGAGGCGCTGAAGCGCATCTCCGACCAGATCAAGGCCGCCAACGAGATCGTCGCCAAGATCGCCCACAGCGCCTCGGAACAGGATACGACGCTGCGCTCGATCTCCTCGTCGATGAACCAGCTCGACGCCGCCACCCAGCAGAACGCCGCCATGGCCGAGGAGACCACGGCATCGGCCGAAACGCTGGCCAGCGATACTGACGAGTTGATCGACCTCATCCGCGGCTTCCGGGTCAGTGGCGAAAGCGCCGCTCCGGCCATGCATCAAGGTCGCCGCGCCGCTTAAACGGCGCGGGGACAAAAGCGTTTTTATCACCAAATATTTAGCGGCCGTCGGTTCTCCGGCGGCCGTGCCTTTTGAGGCTCATTGCGCGATACGGTCGATCAGTTCCTCGATCTGGTGATCGGAAAACACCTCGACGCCATCAGCTTTCAGCGCCGCCGCCGTCACGCCGTGGCCGGCCTGCTTGCGGCCGGAAAACGTGCCGTCATAAATGAAAGCCGAACCGCAGGAGGGGCTGCCGTCGATGAGCAGCGCATAGCGGCAGCCTGCCTGTCGTGCGAGCGCCACGGCATTTTCCGCCGCCTGCAGGAATTCTTCCGTCACGTCGGCGCCCGTCAGCTCGACAACCCGCGCCGTGCCGGCCAGCACCTCTTCGCCGGTTGCGGCATTTGCGATCTCGGCCGGCGGCCGCGGCACCTTCATGCCTGCCGACATCTCCGGACAGATCGTCACCAGCCGGCCCTCGGCCTGCCATGTCTCGATCACAGGATGAAGCAACGGCTTCGCCCGGCCGTCATAGCGGACGGCCTGGCCCATAAGACAGGCGCTGACAAGAATCTTGCTCTGCATGTCTCTTGAATAACGCGATGACGGCGGCAATGCCAGACCGCCGATGGCGGCCGAATATCACCCCGAGATCTTCGAGAAATCCGCAACCGTTCCGGTCGCTTCGCGGATCAGCCGCAGCAGGGCGAGACGGTTGGCGCGGATGGCGGCGTCCTCGTCATTGACGAGCACGTCTTCGAAGAAGCGGTCGACCGGGCCGCGCAGCTTGGAAAGCGCTTCCATTGCCGAGCGGAAGTCTTCCCCGGCGACGGCGTCCGAGGCATCCTTCGAGGCGCTGGAGATTGCGGCGAACAGTTCCTTCTCAGCATCGAGCTTCAGAAGCGCTTCCGAAACGCCATCGGCGATCACGGTGCCCTTCTTTTCCTCGGCGGCGAGCAGCTGCGTCGCGCGCTTGGTGCCGGCGAGCAGGTTCTTGCCGTCCTCCGAGGTGATGAAGGCCGTCAGCGCTTCGACGCGGCGCGCCACCATCAACAGGTCGTCGGCATCTGAAGTCAGCACGGCGTCGATGAGATCGTGGCGGGCGCCCTGGTCGCGCAGATAGACCTTGAGACGGTCGTGGAAGAAGGAGAGCAGGTCGCCATCCCTTGTCGTTGCCAACAGCGGCAGGCGGATCTTTCGCTCGAGCAGGATCCTGACGACACCGAGTGCTGCCCGCCGCAGCGCAAACGGATCCTTCGATCCCGTCGGCTTTTCATCGATCGCCCAGAAGCCGATCAGCGTATCGAGCTTGTCGGCAAGCGCGATCGTGATCGCCACTCTGTCCTCCGGCACGCGGTCCGACGGACCCTGCGGCTTGTAGTGGTCCTCGATCGCTGCGGCAACGGAGGCATCCTCGCCCTGCAGCGCCGCATATTTGCGGCCCATCAATCCCTGCAGTTCCGGGAATTCGCCGACGGCTTCGGTGCGCAGATCGGCCTTGGCGAGCACGGCGGCGCGATCGACCAGAGCCGCGTCGGCACCGGTGATCTTTGCCAGCTCCTTGGCCAGCGCCTGGATGCGAGCGACGCGCGCGCCCTGTGTGCCGAGCTTGGCATGGAAGGTCACGTCAAGCGCATCGAGCTTGGCCATGCGCTGGTCGAGCGGCTTCTTGATGTCGAGGCCGAACTTTGCCGCCGACGCGGTCAGCGTCTCGAGATCCGGCAGATTGCCCTGGTCGCGTTTCCAGAAATGCAGCGCATCCGAAAGCCGGGCCCGCACCACCTTGCCGTTGCCGTGGACGATTTCCTTGCCGCCGTCGCTTGCCTGGATGTTGGAGACGAGGATGAACTTGTTCGAAAGCGTCTCTTCACCCTGTTTGCGGGTGACAAAACACTTCTGGTTGGTCTTGATTGTCAACCGGATGATCTCGGAGGGGATCGAGAGATAATCCTCCTCGAAACTGCCCATCAGCACCTGCGGCCATTCGACGAGGCCGGAGACTTCCTCCAGCAGGCCTTCGTCTTCCACCAGCTCCAGCCCGTTGGCAAAGGCGATGTCGCGGGCGTCGTGCAGGATGATGTCCTTGCGCCGCTCGGCGTCGAGGATGACCTTGGCCCTTTCCAGGTTCGCCGCATAATCGTCGAAGCGCCGGACGGTGATCGCCTCGGGCGCGTGGAAGCGATGGCCGTAGGTGATGTTGGAAGCGGTAATGCCGTCGATCTCGAAGGGGATGACCGTGGTCTCCTCATGCTCCGGGCCGAAGGTGCAGACGACCGACTGCAGCGGCCGCACCCAGCGCAGCGCGCCGGGCTTGGACGAGGCCTTGCCCCAGCGCATCGATTTCGGCCAGGGAAAATCGCGGATGATGCCGGGCATGACATCGGTGACGATCTCTTCCGTCGCGCGGCCGGGCTTGGAGATGACCGCGACGTAGAAATCGCCCTTCTTCGCATCGCTCACCACCTGCGCCTCGGAGACCGAGGAAAGGCCGGCGCCGCGCAGAAAACCCTCGATCGCCTTCTCGTTGGCGTCGGTGCGCGGCCCCTTGCGTTCCTCGCGCACATCGGCGGAGCGGGCCGTCAGGCCGTGAATGTCGAGCGTAAGCCGCCGCGGCGTCCAGTATTCGCGCGCCCCCTCATAGGACAGACCCGCTTCGACAAGCGCATCGGTGACGAGCTTCTTCAGGTCGCCGGCAGCCTTGCGCTGCATGCGGGCCGGAATCTCTTCGGAGCGGAGTTCGAGAAGAAGGTTTGGCATGTCGAATTTCCTTGCCTCCCGCGACAGGGGAGGGATGGCATGGGCGCCGGGTCAAAACGTTGCTTCTGCTAGCAAAGAATGGCGCATCTGCACAACCGCAAAATCGCCGCCTTTCCGGCATGCTTATCCTGTGGATCGGCGCTTAGCCGTAAACTCCAACATTGCCTTGCCGCTTTTCGCCGCTATGGTCCCGCCACCTCTGACGAAACAGGAAATCCCATGGCCGCAGACCTCCGTTTTCTCGCAGCCCGCATCTCCGCCGAAATCAACGCCCGGCCCGAACAGGCCAAAGCCGCCATCGAGTTGCTCGACGAGGGTGCCACCGTGCCCTTCATCGCCCGCTACCGCAAGGAAGTGACGGGCGGGCTGGACGATACGCAGCTGCGCAATCTCGCCGAGCGGCTGGTCTATCTGCGCGAGCTCGAAGCCCGGCGCGACGCGATCGTCGAATCGATCACCGGCCAGGGCAAGATGACCGACGAGCTGATGACCAAGGTCACTGGGGCCGAAACCAAGGCCGAGCTCGAGGATCTCTATCTGCCCTATAAGCCGAAGCGCCGCACGCGCGCCGAAATCGCCCGTGAACGCGGCCTCGGCCCGCTCGCCGAGACGATCCTCGTCGACCGCGCCAGGGAACCGGCGGTCTTGGCCGAAGGCTTCGTCACAGCTGATGTGCCCGATGTGAAGACGGCGCTCGAAGGCGCGCGCGATATCATCGCCGAAGGCATTGCCGAAAATGCCGACCTGCTCGGCAAGTTGCGCGCCCATATGCGCCAAGCCTCGTTGCTGAAGGCGAAAGTCGTCGACGGCAAGCAGGCGACCGGCGAGAAGTTTTCCGACTATTTCGACCATTCCGAACGCTGGGCGACAGCGCCGGGCCACCGCGCGCTCGCCATGTTGCGCGGCTGGAACGAGGAGGTGCTGACGCTGACGATCGAGGCCGACGCCGAGACCGCCTCTCCGAACAAGCCGGTCGAACGCATGATCGTGGCGGCCTACGAGATCGGTACCAGCCGTCCCGGCGACCGCTGGCTGATGGAGGTCGCAAGCTGGACCTGGCGCGTCAAGCTTTCCATGTCGCTCTCGCTCGACCTGATGCGGGAACTGCGCGAAAGGGCCGAGGAAGAGGCGATCCATGTCTTCGCCCGCAATCTCAAGGACCTGCTTTTGGCAGCGCCCGCCGGCTCGCGCGCGACGATGGGCCTCGATCCCGGCATCCGCACCGGCGTCAAGGTCGCCGTCGTCGACGGCACCGGCAAGGTGGTGGCGACATCGACCGTCTATCCCTTCCAGCCGAGGAACGACGTGCGTGGCGCCCAGGTCGAGCTCGCATCGCTGATCCGCAAGCATAATGTCGAGCTGATCTCGATCGGCAATGGCACCGGCAGCCGCGAAACCGAAAAGCTGGTGGCCGACATGCTGGCCGAGTTGCCGGCGCCGAAGCCGACCAAGGTCATCGTGTCGGAAGCCGGCGCCTCGGTCTATTCCGCCTCGGCAACCGCAGCGGCAGAATTTCCCGATCTCGACGTGTCGCTGCGCGGCGCCGTCTCCATCGCGCGGCGCCTGCAGGATCCACTGGCCGAACTCGTCAAGATCGAGCCGAAGTCGATCGGCGTCGGCCAGTATCAGCACGACGTCGACCAGCAGAAGCTGTCGCGTTCGCTCGATGCCGTGGTGGAAGACGCGGTGAATGCCGTCGGTGTCGATCTCAACACCGCGTCTGCGCCGCTGCTGTCGCGCGTCTCCGGCCTCGGCCCGTCGATCGCCGACGCCATCGTCCGCCACCGCGACAGCGAAGGCCGTTTCGAGACGCGAAAGGATCTCCTGAAGGTCGCCCGCCTCGGCGGCCGCACCTTCGAGCAATGCGCCGGCTTCCTGCGCATTCCCAACGGCAAGGAGCCGCTCGATTCCTCCTCGGTGCACCCGGAGGCCTACGGTGTCGCCAAGAAGATCGTCGCCGCTTGTGGCCGCGAGCTGCGCGCGCTGATGGGCGATAGCGCGGTGTTGAAATCGGTTGATCCGCGCCAGTTCATCGACGAGAAATTCGGTCTGCCGACGGTCAAAGACATCATCGCGGAGTTGGAAAAGCCCGGCCGCGACCCGCGTCCGAGCTTCAAGACCGCGACCTTCGCCGAGGGCGTCAACGAAATTTCCGACCTCCAGCCCGGCATGGTGCTGGAAGGCACGGTGACCAATGTCGCCGCCTTCGGCGCCTTCGTCGATATCGGCGTGCACCAGGATGGTCTGGTGCATGTGTCCCAGCTTGCCGACCGCTTCGTCAAGGATCCCCACGAGGTCGTCAAGGCGGGTGATGTCGTCAAGGTGCGGGTTGTCGAAGTCGATGCCAAGCGCAAGCGCATCGGTCTTTCCATGCGACGCGATGACGGCTCATCAGCGCCGCCGCCGCGTGGTGATTCTCGCCCAAGCCAAGGGTCGCGGCCGCAGAACGAGCGCCGGCCCGCGGCTCAGAAACCGGAGAGCCAGGGCGCATTCGGCGCGGCACTTGCCGAAGCCATGAAGCGAAAATAAGGGTTTAACCGGCATTTCGGCAAAAATGCAACAGTTTGGCAGCGTTCTGAACGGAGTGCTAAATCCGGCGCTTGTAAGGCGAAAGAGAGCTACTAAGTTGATGTGACCATCCTGTCACATTTGCGAGGCGTGCATGGCGTCGGCATTCTTATCGATCGTCCAGCAAATCGTCCGCAAGGGTTCGTTGAAACTTACCCTTGCCAATGGCGAAACCCATACTATCGGCGACGGCACGGGTGAACCCGTTGTCGCCCGCCTTGCCGATCAGGAGGCCGAGGACGCCATCCGGCGCGACCCGACCATGAAGCTCGGCGAAATGTACATGCAGGGCCGGTTCATTCTCGAACAGGGCAACATTTACGATTTCCTGTCGCTGGTGAAACAGAACACCACCAACGAAATCTTCGATTTCAAGATGGCGGCTCTGCTCCTCGGCCGCATTGCCTGGCAGCAGTTGAAGAGCCGCGTGCCGGTCAATCGCAACAAGCATAATGTCGCCCATCATTACGATCTGTCGGCCAAGCTCTTCGATCTTTTCCTCGACGAGGACTGGCAATATTCCTGCGCCTATTTCGAGCCGCCGGGCATTGGTCTAGACGAGGCGCAGCTCGCCAAGAAGCGCCATATCGCCGCCAAGCTTCTGCTCGAGCCGAACCAGCGTATCCTGGAGATCGGCTCCGGCTGGGGCGGCATGGGCATGTATCTGACGGAAGCGACCGACGGTGCAGATTTCACCGGCATCACGCTGAGCGAGGAACAGCTCAAGGTCTCGCGTTTGCGCGCCGAAAAGCGCGGCCTTGCCGACCGTGTGCGATTCGAACTGCAGGACTACCGCACCATGACGGGCAGGAAGTTCGACCGCATCGTCTCGGTCGGCATGTTCGAACATGTCGGTATCGGCAATTACGGCAATTTCTTCCGCAAAGTATCGGATCTGCTCGATGACAACGGAGTCATGGTGCTGCATTCGATTGGCCGTCCGAAGCCAAGCTTCGGCACCAATGCCTTCATCGAGAAGTACATCTTCCCCGGCGGCTACATCCCCTCCGTCGGCGAGGTCGTGCCGCCGCTCGAAAAAGCCGGGCTGCTGGTCAAGGATATCGAAATCCTGCCGATGCATTATGCCTATACGCTGCGCCATTGGCGCGAGCGTTTCGTGGCGCGCAAGGCTGAAGCGGTGGCGCTTTACGACGAGCAATTCTTCCGCATGTGGGAATTCTATCTTGCGGGTTCCGAAATGGGCTTCCGCTGGGACGAGCTCTTCATCCTGCAGATCCAGGTCGCCAAGAACCAGTTTGCCGTTCCCGACAATCGCAATTACATCGCCCGCAACGAAGCCAAGCTGAAGGAGTTCGAGGCGAGGCGCGCACCGTTGGAAAAGGTGACGTTCTTATCCCGCGGAAGGGCCGCTTCCGCTGGCGGTTTTGCCGAGGGACCGCTTCCAATGAAAGGACGTGCCGATGAGCAGTGCGTTTCCCGAGATCTACCTGGTCCGCCACGGTGAAACCGAATGGAGCCTGTCCGGGCGCCATACCGGACGCAGCGATATTCCCCTGACGGCGAACGGCGAGGAGGCCGCCCGCAAACTCGCCGACCGGCTGGCGGGCCCTACCTTCTCCGCCGTCTGGTCGAGCCCGTCTGCGCGGGCCCGCAAGACCTGCACGCTCGCCGGATTCGGATCGGGCGCGGTGATCAAGGACGATCTCGCCGAATGGGACTACGGCGCTTATGAAGGTATCACCACCAAGGCGATCCTTGCCGACCGGCCCGGCTGGCAGCTCTTTCGCGACGGCTGCCCGAATGGCGAGTTCGCCGCCGATGTCGGTGCCCGCGCAGACGCCGTCATCCATGCGCTTCGCGAAACGGGCGGCACCATTTTGATCTTTTCGAGCTCGCATTTCCTGCGGGTCCTTGCCGCCCGCTGGCTCGGCCTGCCGCCGGAAGATGGCTCCCGTTTCGTGCTCGATACGGCCAGCATCAGCGTGCTCGGCTACGAACACGATCTGACCGAACCGGTCATCCGCCGCTGGAACCAGCGTTAGTATACAATCGTCTCCCTCCCCCGCCGTGGTTAACATTGGGGTAACGAGATCGGGATAAATGTAGCGGCCGCCGCCCTCCGCGGCTTTGTTTTTGCGTTTTCTGGAGTGCGGACGTGTCTCATCGATCAGTCGTATCGATCTCTTTGGCTATTGCCCTTTTATCTGCCAGTTCCGCCGCCGCCCAGGAAAGCGGCCAGCACTTCTGGTCCGGCGACTGGTATCTGAGCGTCGGCGTCGCCGGCTTTTCCGCCCCGAAATTTGAGGGCTCGTCGCATAATGAATTCAAGTTCAGCCCGCTGATCTCGGTCGGCCGCCAAGGCGCCGGCCCGCGTTTTTCCTCGCGCAATGACAATCCTTCTTTCGCCCTCATCGACAAGGGCGCCTTCCGTGCCGGCATCGTCGGCAGGTTCGTCCCGTCGCGCGATGACGGCGACGGCAGCGAGCTGAAGGGCTTGAAGAAGGTCAAATGGGGGGCGGAAGTCGGCGGTTTTGTCGAAGTTTACCCGACCGATTTCCTTCGCGCCCGCGCCGAAGTCCGCCAGGGCATCCGCTCGCATGACGGTATCGTTGCCGATCTCGCGGTCGATGCCTTCACCGATATCGCGCCCGACCTGCAACTGTCAGGCGGCCCGCGCGCGACCTTCGCCACCAGCGGCTATTACGACGCCTATTATGGCGTCAACGCCAAGCAGGCGGCGGCAAGCGGCCTTGATCCTTATAAGCCCTCGTCGGGCATCCAGTCCTATGGCGCCGGCACGGCGCTCACCTGGAAGGCGACGGAAAACCTCTCGGCCAGTTCCTTCCTCGAATATAAGCGGCTGGCAGGTCCTGCCGCCGACAGCAGCCTCGTGCGCGAGCGCGGCTCGAAGAACCAGGTCCTGATCGGCGTCTCGGCGACCTACAAGTTCAATTTCTCACTGCAGTGATTGACGGCGCCGCGGGTCCCTTCAGGCGCGCGGCGCTGTAACGCTTTGAATTTACGTATAATTTCATCCTTAAATCGATTTCGATCGAAGGAATGATGCAACTGGCAACACAATGATCGCTTCTTGACCGGATCGGCGGCCCGCCGCTAGATGAGCGGCATGCACGATACTGGCGACTTCAACGATCGCGTCTCCGACGCACCTTCCGATAACTGGGTCTACCGGATCCTGCCGCCATGGCTTTGGCCCTATGCGCAGCTCGCGCGCTGGGATCGCCCGATCGGCTGGCAGCTCTTGATGTGGCCGTGCTTCTGGTCGGCAACCCTTGCCGCCAATGCGGCGATCGGCGAGGGGATCTATTCCGGCAGCCTGCTGGTATCTCACCTGTTCCTCTATTTCATCGGCGCGGTCGCCATGCGCGGCGCCGGCTGCACCTACAATGATCTCGTCGACCACGAGATCGATATGGAAGTGGCGCGCACGCGGTCACGTCCGCTCCCCTCCGGCCGTGTCACCCGCCGTCGGGCGAAGATCTTCATCGGCTTGCAGGCGCTGGTCGGCCTCTTCGTGCTGCTGCAGTTCAACTGGCTCAACGTCTTCCTCGGCGTGCTCTCGCTTGGGATCGTGGCGTTTTATCCTTTTGCCAAACGCTTCACCGACTGGCCGCAATTCTACCTGGGGCTTGCCTTTTCATGGGGCGCGCTGATGGGTTGGGCCGGCATTTTCGGCGGCCTCTCCTTTGCAGCCATCCTGCTCTACGCCGCCTCCGTCGCCTGGACGATCGGTTACGACACGATCTATGCGCATCAGGACAAGGAGGATGACGAGCTGATCGGCGTCCGGTCCACTGCGCGCCTGTTCGGCGACAGGACGCGGCAATGGCTGATCGGCCTTTATGGACTGACGCTGGTGCTGATGTTCATCGCTTTCGCTCTGGCCGGCGCCAATCTCATCGCGTTTCTGGGTCTGCTCGGTGCGGCCGGCATGTTCGCCTGGCAGATCGTCCGGCTCGATATCGATGATGCCGACCAGTGCCTGGCGCTCTTCAAGTCAAACAACCGCGTCGGCCTGATCATCTTCTTCGGCCTCTTCATCTCGCTGTTGTTTGCCATTCCCTGATTGGGACGACGAATGAAACGATAAACCCGGCGCGGGCGCCGGGTTTCAAAATGGTTCCGAAGCGACGTCGCCAAATGGAACTGTCGCGTTTTTGTTCAGTTGCGGGCGATGATTTCCTTACCTTCGATCTTCATCGCGACGCCCAGCCGGCCGGTTGTACGGCGCACGAGGAAGCGCGGACGGCGATTGGCGAAGTAGGAATGACGGCGGCGAGGCTTGAGGTCGCTGGTGCGCAAGGCACCGATATGGTCTTCGAGCGGCCGGGCGACGCCGTCGGCCTCGACCATCAGCATCGGAATGCGGAAGGCTTCGGACCAGCTGCGCCAGTCGGCGGCGATGTCGCTGAGATCATGGGCGACGAGCAGCGGAATGCAGAGCTCCGGATCGGCGTGATGGAGTTCCAGGGTTACGGTGACATCGCCGTCGCCATGGTCGATGGCGCGGGCGGCGACGCCCTTGAAAACGCGCTTCGGCAGCGCAATCGAGAGCGGCAGGCCGCTGGAGGGGAGGACCTTGCGCAGGACCGCACCGCGTTCGTCTATCGTGATATTGACGTCATCCGAACAATCGTGGATGGCGTAGCTGACCTGCTGGGGAAAGCGGGACGGATCGAGGCGTAACGTCGTGCCAGCCCAAGCGGGCTTCATAACGGGATTGTTCATTTCATTCTACCCTTGTCTTACCTGAGAGCCGATTTCCGGTCTTCTCCTTGGGACTTTTCGTCCTCTATGGCCGACAATAGGCAGCCGCCCTTCCGTACAGCTTAAAAATTGCGGTTAAGAAAACTTTGCCTCCTCTGATGGTTATCAAAACCGAATCCGGCAGGGTTTCCGGAAGGTGAACGGCGTGGTGTCCTGAAATGATGCATCCAGAGGTAAGCCTCAGGTAAGTTTTCCATGGCAAAATGTGCTCACCAGCAGTTCGTCGTTCTTTTAGAGATTTTGCCGAAAAGGGCGCTTTTTATGATCACGGCTTCCCTCGCTTACACGATCCTGTCGCGAGATATGACGTCCAGCCTCAACAAGGTTGCGTCGCAAGCGACGGTCAAGAAGGATGCCCAGTATTACGCTGACCATATCAACAAGGTCACGTCAGTCGACGACTTCCTTGGCGACTACAAGCTCTACAGCTATGCGATGAAGGCCTATGGTCTCGAGGACATGACCTACGCCAAGGCCTTCATGAAGAAGGTGCTCGAGAGCGATCTCACCGATCCCAACAGCTACGCCAACAAGCTTTCCGATACGCGCTACCGCGAGTTCGCCGCCGCCTTCAATTTCAACGAGCCGGCCAAGGACGTGCAGACGGACGCGCAGGAGGACGACCTCATCGGCCTCTACAAGCAGTCCTTCATCGATGCCGACAAGGCCGCGACCGCCGAGAGCACCTATTACAGCAACAATATCGATAGCGTGCAGACCGTCGACGACCTGGTCAACAACACCCGGCTGCGCACCTATGTGCTGAAGACCTTCAAGATCGATCCGACCTATGCGTCGAAGGATTTTCTGCGGCAGGTGCTGACGAGCGATCTCAGCGACCCCACGAGCGTCGTCAACACGCAAGGCGGCGACAAGTACAAGGCGCTTGCCGCCCAGTTCAGCTTCAATGCGGATGGCACCGTCAACGGCACGGCGCAGACCGCCGCGCAGAAGGCCTCGGTCATCGAGTCCTACACTCTGAATTCCCAGTCCCTCATCATCGACAATTCGGTCGGTTCGGATGTCTACTACGTCGGCCAGACGGCAGCGGACTACAACAAGGCCTATTACACCGCGAAGATCGGCACGATCACCAATGTCGACGATCTGGTCGCCGACAAGCGGCTGACCTCCTACATCACGACGGCCTATAGCATGGGCGCCGACTTCACCGCGGCAGCGCTGCGCGCGGTGCTGACCGATCCCGGTTATGCCCAGCTGATGGGCTTTACCAATGTCTACAATGCTTTCAACTTCAAGGCTGACGGGTCGACCTCCAGCACGGCGCGCGTCCAGTCGGTCGACCAGGCAAACAGCCTGAAGGCGGCGGCATCGAGCACCAACAACTATTATACCGTCACCTCGCAGTCGACCGGCATCACCAATGTCGACGACCTGCTCGCCGACAGTGTGCTGGCCCGCTACATCAAGGATGCCTATGGTCTCGGCACGAGTTTCAGCAATGCCGACCTGAAGAACATCCTGACCGATTCCGCCTATGCAGCGGCCCAGGGCCATGCCGATCTCAATGCCGACTTCAACTTCCAGGCAGACGGCTCGATCAACGGTTCCGTGATCCAGACCGCGGCGCAGCGGAAGTCGACCACCGACAAGTCGGCGGCGAACGCAGCGCATTTCAACAGCATGATCGGCAATGTCACCAATGTCGATGACATCATGTCCGATGCTGTTGCGGTCAGCTATATCAGAAACAGCATGCAGATCGCCGACAGCGTCTCCGATGCGACGTTGAGGACTTTCCTCGTCGACCGCACGGCTGCCAGCGCCCAGGGCTACAGCGACGTTCACGACCTCTTCAATTTCAAAGCGGACGGTTCGGTCGCGACCCTTTACGCGTCGCAGACGGCAACCCAAAGTGCCAGCACTGCCAGCAAGGCCGACAATGCGGCAGTCTACTACCAGTCGACCATTGCGGGCATCTCAAACGTCGATCAGTTGCTGACGGACCAGAAGCTGAACAATTTTGTGCGCAACGCCTACGGCATCCCGTCGACGATCAGCGACGTCGCTCTTCGCAATATCCTGACCGATCAGAGCGGCACCGGCACCTATGCCGACGTTGCCGCCGCCTTCAACTTCAAGGCGGACGGCACGCTTGAGGACGGTATGGCGGCGCAGACGGCCAGCCAGATCAGCAGCACGAAATTTACTGCCTCAGCGCGGACGGACGACTATTCCGCCCGGATGGCGACGATCGGCAATGTCGATGACCTCATCGCCGATGGCACGATCACCAATTTCCTGAAGAGCACCTACAATCTGCCGTTCGATATCTCGGACGCCGATCTGAGGAGCATCCTGACCGATGCGACGGCGGCTGCCGCAGCCGGCCACGCCGATCTCAACGCCGACTTCAACTTCGCCGCCGACGGATCGCTTCCTGTCGTCAGTTCGGTCCAGACGGCCGACCAGGCGCAGACCACCAACGACAATTACGCGGCGCGTTATGACGACGAACGCGACGAGGCGATCGACGAGGTCGCATCCAACTACCAGAAGCTTATGGCCGACAGCAGCAGCCTGCTGAACTTCTCCGACGTCAAGACCGTCAATGATTTCCTGCGCAGCAATTCGTCCGCCGATTTCAGCAAGGGCAATGACAATCTGCCGGATCTCTACCATGTGGCGCTGCAGGCTTTCGGTCTGACCGACCAGGACGTCCCGCGCTCGATGATGCGCAAGATCTTGACGAGCGATGCCTATGATCCGGATGGCTATATCGCCTCGCTCAAGGATGAACGCATCACCAACCTTGCCCGCGCCTTCAACTTCGGCCCCGACGGGAAGGCGGCATCGCCCTTCCAGGCGCTTCCCGACGCGACCATGGCCAAATACGCCACCGACTATAAATCGCATATCACCATGCTGATGAAGGACGGTCCGGTGAAGGACAAGGCCTCGAAAGATGCGACGGCCGAAGTCGACTATTTCGCCAAGGGCATGGCGAAGGTGAAGTCGCTCGACGATTTCCTGGATGATAGCCGCCTGACCGACCTGGTGCTGAAGGCGAACAACCTTGACCCGAAGGATTACGACAAGGCCACGCTGAAGAAGATCTTCACCTCGGATCCCGACGACAAGAAGAGCTACCTCAACACCAAGGCCGATGCGCGTTTCCAGGATATCGTCGCCGCCTTCAACTTCGACAAGGACGGCAATCTGACCCGCGCCAAGATCGGCACGATCCAGAACAAGGCGGCCGAGGACCACACCCAGGAACTTTACGTCCAGCAGACGATGGAAGCCCAGCAAGGCGAAACCAACGACGGCGTGCGCCTGGCGCTCTATTTCAGCCGCAAGGCCTCGAGCATCACTTCGATCTATTCGATCCTCGGCGACAAGGCGCTTTATCAGGTCATCACCACAGCCTACAGCCTGCCATCGCAGATCTCGGGCATGGATGTCGCCAAGCAGGCCGATCTGATCAACCGCTTCGTCAAGCTCGAGGATCTCCAGGATCCGAAGAAGGTCGACAAGCTGCTGCGCCGGTTTACCGCCATGTACGATGTCCAGAACGCTGCCCAGCAGTCGCCGGCGCTGATGATCCTGACCGGCGGCGGCACGCAGCAAAGCTGATCGCCCCGACCTGCTGCACGCAGCAGGCCTGATCGCTCTGACCGTCGGCCTCAAGGATCGAGGCTGACAACCTTTTCCGGGTTCATGATATTGGCGGGATCGAAGGCGCGCTTGATACGGCGCATCAGCTCGATTTCGATCGCCGGCCGAATCGTCACCAACTCGTCGCGCTTCAGCTGGCCGATGCCGTGCTCGGCCGAGATCGAACCGCCATGCGCCAGCACCAGCCCATGCACGATATGGTTCATTTCGCGCCAGCGGGCGATGAAGGCGGTCTTGTCGGCGCCAACCGGCTGGGAAATATTATAATGAATATTGCCGTCGCCCATATGGCCGAAGGCGCAGATGCGGGCGCCCGGCATCGCCGCCATCACAGCTTCTTCAGCCTCGGCCATGAAATGCGGGATGTTCGATACCGGCACGGAAACATCGTGCTTGATCGACCCGCCTTCCGGCTTCTGAGCATCCGACATGCTCTCGCGCATGTGCCAGATCGCTTTCTGCTGGGCCACGGATGCGGCGATCGCGGCATCCAGCACCAGCCCGGCCTCGAAGCCCTGTTCCAGCACGCCATTCATCATCCGCTCCGCCGTCTCGGCCGAATCCGAGGTCGAAATGTCGATCAGCACGTACCAGGGATAGGCCGCATCCAGCGGATCGCGCACGCCGTCGATGTGGCGGGTGGTGATCTCGACACCGAAACGCGGCATCAGCTCGAAACCGGTGAGCGAGGCGCCGCAGAGGCTGGAGGCCAGGTTGAACAGAGCAAGCGCATCCACCACCGAATTCAGGCCGGCGAAGGCCACCTGATGGCCGAGCGGCTGAGGAAAGAGCTTCAGCACCGCGCCGGTGATGATGCCGAGCGTGCCCTCGGCGCCGATGAAGAGATCGCGCAGATCATAGCCGGTATTGTCCTTCTTCAGGCGGCGTAAGCCGTCCCAGATCTCGCCGGTCGGCAGCACCACTTCGAGGCCGAGGCAGAGCTGGCGCATATTGCCATAGGCAAGCACGGCGGTGCCGCCGGCATTGGTGGAAAGATTGCCGCCGATGCGGCAGGAACCCTCCGAGCCGAGCGACAGCGGAAACAGCCGCCCATGCGCCTCGGCTGCCTTCTGCACCTCGGCCAGGATGGCGCCGCCATCGGCCACCAGCACGTTGGCCACCGGATCGACATCACGGATCTTGTTCATGCGCTCGAGCGACAGGATGATATCGGACTTGCCCTGACGCGGCGTCTGGCCGCCGACGAGACCGGTATTGCCGGTCTGCGGCACGATCGCCGTTCCGGTCTCCGTCGCAAGCTTCATGATATCAGAGACTTCCTCGACCGAGCCGGGTTTCAAGAGGAGAGGGGAGGAGCCGTGATAGAGCCCGCGGTTTTCGATCAGATGCGGCGCAAGATCGGCTTCGCTGCGAAGCGCGTATTTTTCGCCGACGATTGCGGCGAAGCGGTTGAGGAGTTCGGTGGAAATGCTGGAATTGCTCATTCGGACTCGGTCCTCCATCGTCATGCGCAGTCTTTTCAGTCGCGGGGTGCCGCCGCCCGCTGCAGCCGGTCGTTGATCGCTTCGCCCAGCCCCTCCTCGGGAATCGGCGAAAAGGCGATGCTCTGAGCGCCGCTGGCATCGGCCCGCTTCATGTAGTCGAAGAGATTGGCCGCCGCCTCTGCCAGGTCGCCGCGCGGGCTGAGATCAAGCACGATCCGTGCACTGTTTGCGCCGGAGACCGCAGCGCTGCCGAAGGCAATCAGTGCCTCGCCGGGTTCCACCGCCGTCGCATTGAGTCGCACGGAAGCGCCCGGCGCGTAATGCGAGGCGAGCATGCCTGGCGCCTCGATTGCCGCCGATGCCGTTTTCGCCCGCAGCAGCGGTTGGCCTGCGACGCGCTCGATCTCGCGCGCCGCCAGTCCACCCGGCCGAAGCAGCCTCAGGCGGCCGCTCTCTGCCTTGACGATCGTCGATTCGACGCCGACAGCGCTTGGACCCGCATCGAGGATCAATGGGATCCTGGCCCCGAGATCGGCTTCGACATGGGCGGCACTCGTGGCGCTTACCCCGCCCGAGGTGTTGGCGCTGGGGGCTGCGAGCGGCCGTCCGAAGGCGCCGATCAACGCGCCCGCGAAACCCTTCGGCACACGGATGCCGACGCTGTCGAGTCCGGCGGTCGCCAGCGAATGGATCGAACTCTGAGGCTTCAGCGGCAGCACGAGGGTCAGCGGGCCGGGCCAGAAGGCCCTGGCGAGCGCCCGCGAGACCGGGTCGAATTCGGCATGCTTTTCGGCCATGGCGAGGTCGGCCATATGGCAGATCAGCGGGTTGAAGCGCGGCCGCCCCTTTGTCTCGTAGATACGGGTGATGGCTGCGGGATTGGTGGCGTCGGCTGCCAGGCCGTAGACGGTCTCAGTCGGGATAGCGATGGCAAAGCCGTCGGCAAGAGCGGCTGAGGCCGCCTCGAGCGCTGCTTGCCTGTCGGTCCTTATGTCGATCGTGCGTGCCATGTTCTGCCCAGCAATCCAAAGTGCCACAGCGTCCTTTGCGCGTCTGGAAAGACGCACGGCGCTGTAGGTCGGCAGTCATTAGGCTTTCCGCCGCCGGCGATCAATCGCTTTAGAGCTGCCGGATGATTTCGCGCAGCTGTTCGTTGCGGGCGCCGAGCAAGAGGATGTTGCGGATCGCAGCCTGCGGATCATGGGTGCGGAAGAGCAGGCCGTTGCCGCGCACCGACCGGTCGATGGTCATCTTTTCGGCGGAATTCTCGCCGGGTTTGATCGCGACGGCGAAATACATGCGGGAATAACCGACATCGATGCGCTCGAAGAAATTATCGTTCTCGCCGATGTCGGAATAGAAATTGGAGATGTAGAAGGCCCAGCTAACCTCTTCGTAATGGGCAAATTTCGTCCGCGCGGCGGTGACGTGGCAATAACCGAGATGCGGGCTGTCCTCCAGCGTCCGGTGGAAGATCATCTTCGGAAACTGGATCGAGTGGTGAAAGCCGTTGATGTGCTGATGCGTCTTCTCGCCGGCGACCTGCAGCTTGCGGCCGGTCTTTGCCGCGACCTCATCGTGGGTGAAATAGCGTTTTTCCTCGGCCAGCCAGTGCCGCCGCTCGCGGGGGATGCGACCAGTGCGCAAGAATTCGGAATGCGCGGCAATCAGCTGCGGCTCTTGCAGTTTACTTGCTTCTTTCGCGTCGAAATAACGGAGTTTGGCCATGGTTCGCGTTCTTCGGTCGGTCTGAATCAGCAGCAGGATAGGACGGTATGCTTAAGGCGATGTTAAAAAATCGCCATGGCAGCCGGCCGGCTGAAAGGCAAATGCCGGGAGATGTCGCAAACGCGACTGACATCGATACCAGGCAGCCGACCTCTTTGCGCAACGGGTCTTTACGCCATGTCGCAATTGACGATAATTGCCGGGAGAGTCGGGCAATGTCATCGACCGGGATGGGCAGCTTGTGGCTTGCCGCATCCTGTCGTCAATGTCGAAGCCGATGTCGCATTACAACCAAGCGGCAGCCATGCTCGGTGATTAAATGGCGCCATGAACAATTCTCCCGAAGGAGAAGGAAGCGGGCGCGCTTCCGCCGGCCTTCCCACGCGAGGGTGGCAACCGGGTGCACGAGGACATGAAGATGGATATTCGCAGCAACGTTTTGCGTCAGCTCAAGAGCCGCCGTGAGGGCTTCAGCCTCGAACAGCCGTTCTATATCGACGAGGATTATTTCCAGCTCGACATGGAGATGATCTATTATCGCGACTGGCTGTTCATCGGCCATGATTGCGAGCTGCCGAAGCCGGGCGCCTATTTCACCGTCCAGATCGGAAACTATCCCGTCGTCGTCGTCCGCGGCCGCGACAATATCATCCGCGCCTTCCACAACAGCTGTCGCCATCGCGGCTCACGCGTCTGCACCAAGGAGCATGGCTCCTCCGTGCGTCTTGTCTGCCCCTACCATCAGTGGACCTATGATCTCGAAGGCAAGCTCGCCTTTGCCCGCCACATGGGCGATGATTTCGACAAGACCGGCTTCAACCTGAAACCCGTCCATTGCGAAACCGTCGCAGGCTATGTCTTCATCTGCCTTGCCAACGCCGCCCCGGATTTCCAGCCGGTGCGCGACAAGATCGAACCCTATGTCGCGCCGCACCGGATCAGTGAGAGCAAGGTCGCCTTCCAGAGCACGATCATCGAGAAGGGCAACTGGAAGCTTGTCTGGGAAAACAACCGCGAGTGCTATCACTGCGCCGCCAATCACCCCGAACTCTGCCGCACCTATCCCGAAGCCCCGAGTGTCACCGGCACGGATGGCGGCGCCGACGATCCCGAGATCGCCGGCCATTGGGCGCGCTGCGAGGCTGCCGGCCTGCCGAGCAAGTTTCAGATTTCGCCGGACGGTCAGTTCCGCACCGCCCGCATGCCGCTGATCGAAGATGCCGAGAGCTACACCATGTCGGGCAAGCGCGCCGTCCAGCGCCAGCTCTCCGACGATATCTCGATCAGCCATATCGGCACCATGTTGCTCTTCCACTACCCGACGACGTGGAACCATCTGCTTGGTGACCACGCCATCTCCTTCCGCGTGCTGCCGCTCAGCGCCAACGAGACGGCGGTGACGACAAAGTGGCTCGTCCACAAGGATGCCGTCGAAGGCGTGGATTACAATCTCGAGGAACTGACCCACGTCTGGACCGAGACCAACGATCAGGATCGCCGCATCGTCGAGGAAAACGCCTTCGGCATTCACTCACCCGCCTATGAGCCCGGCCCCTATTCCGCCTTGCACGAGGGCGGCGTCATGCAGTTCCTCGAATGGTATTCGAACTTCATGGTGAACCGTCTGCAGGGTGACCAGGCGAAGTTCTCCGTCGTTGCCTGATAGCGCTTTGCCGCACCGGTTAATGTCCGGTTCAGTTCAGCTGATCTAAAAGGGAGAGTAGCCGGCCCCGGCTGCTTTTGGAACCATTCAGGCGAAAAGGCGTTGCTAGGCAGGCGGTGATCGCTGTTGTATGGGAGTTGAAGCAATGATCGGGCTGAGAAACAAGATCGCGACCGCAGTGCTGGCTGCCGCCGTGGTCCTGACGGGCTTTGCGCCGTCGCAGGCAATCCAGATGCCCACCGCCCCGCAGGTGGAAAAATCCTCCGCAGTTGAGAATGTCCAGTACCGCCGCTATTATCGCCCCGGCTATCGTCCGGGCGCCTATTACCGGCCTGGCTATCGTCCCGGCGCCTACTACCGGCCCGGCTATTATGGCGGCTATCGCGGATATTCCTATTACCGCCCGGGCTATCGCCATTATAACGGCTACTGGTATCCGCTTGCCGCCTTCGGCGCCGGCGCAGTGATCGGCGGCGCGATTGTCGCGCAGCCGCGTTACGTCGACCCGGCCCCCCGCATGGGTTCGAGCCACGTCGCCTGGTGCGCAAACCGCTACCGGTCTTATCGCGCCTACGACAACACCTTCCAGCCCTATAACGGCCCGCGTCAGCAGTGCTATTCGCCCTACTGACGTCACCCCAAACCGCGTAGCGGTTTTGGCATGTCGTGATATCGCGCTAAGATAAGAACCAGGCGCCCGGCAGTCATGCCGGGCGTTTCGCGTTCAAAGAATATCCACACGCCTCAGCAGCCACCAGGCAAAGGCGATGGAGGCGACGATGAGGGCGACGGCGTATTCGGTGCCGTAGTCGCCGACGGCGAAGGGCAGGTTTGCCGTGTTCATGCCGAAGAAGCCCGTCACCAGCGTCGGCGGCAGCAGGAAGGCCGTCATGATCGACAGCAGATAAAGGTGGCGGTTGGTTTCGGAGGATTGTTTCGAATCGATTTCTTCGTGCAGCAGGCGTGCCCGGTCCTGCAGCGCATAGATATCGTGGTCGACCGTTTCCAGCCGGCTCGTCAGCCGCCGCGCCACATCGTCGAAGCCGAAGGGCATCTCGTCGTCGTCGGCCGCCGCCGCCCGGCGCATCAGCGCCAGTACGGTGCGCAGGTGCCGATGCAGCCTGACCACGGTGCGCCGGACCGGCGCCAGGCGCCGGCGCTCGTCGCGCTGCGCACTGTCGTAGACGATATCCTCGATCTGGTTCAGCTCTTCGGTGAGTTCGATGACGATTGCGATCAGCGTGCGCTGGAACTCGATCACCAGCAGTTCGAAGAGATCGACCGGCCGCGAGAATTTGCCCGGGTTTTTCTCGATCAGGGCCCGCGCCCGTTCGACGCTGCGCAGCGGCTGCAGCCGGGTGGTGATGAGGAAGCGGTCGGACATGGCGAAATGCAGCCAGCCGAGATTGTTGGTATCCTGGGCAAAATCGCGCTGGCAATCGACGAGCGTCCCATAGAGCATCTGCTCGTCGACGGTGATGGCCGCATGCGTATCGCGCGTCGTCAGCGCCGATTTCGCGTCCTCTGTCAGCCCGTCCAGCGTATCGAGCAGGGCCGGCACGCGGGCGTCGACAAGGTTGAGGTGCAGCCAGTAGAAACAGTTGTCGGCGGTCAGTTCCGCCACCGTCGCACTATTGTTCAGTCGCACCGCGGTCTTTTCTTCAGGCGAAAAGCGATAGGCCCAGACGAAACCGGGTATGTTGACGGGCAATGTATCCATTGTTCGCCGGTCCTTTGCGAAGGCGATGTCTTCCCTTAGAGATTGTTCATGACGTCCATTTGTCCAAAGGTGCAAGAGCAAAGCGCCCTGTCAGGCGATTTATCGCATGGCGGCCGAGGAAATCGAAATTGACGTTTACGTAAAAATCAATTAGCCCTTGCCTCGGAGGGGCTTGCCCAAGTGCAGGCCGGTCTGCGGAGGAAAAACCATGTACAAAGCGCCCGTCGAGGAAATCGCGTTCACGTTGAAGCACGTAGCGGGCATGGACGAGGCGATGTCAAAAGGGCTGCTCGGCGATCTTGGTGAAGACTTGGTCGACGCCATCCTGGCCGAGGCGGGGCGTTTTGCCACAGACGAAGTGGCGCCTCTCGCCGAAATCGGCGACCGCCAGGGCGCCCGCCTGATCGATGGCGAGGTCAGGCTGCCGGATGGTTGGCGCGATCTCTATCGCCATTGGATCGCCGGCGGCTGGAACGGCCTGACGGCGCCGGAGGCCTTCGGCGGCCAGGCCTTGCCGCATATGCTGAATGTCGCGGCGCTTGAAATGTGGAATTCCGGCTCCATGGCCTTCGCGCTTGCCCCGACGCTGACGATGGGCGCCATCGAGGCCGTCAGCACCCATGGCAGTGCCGCGCTGAAAGCGAAATATCTGGAAAAGATGGTTTCCGGCGAATGGACCGGCACCATGAACCTGACCGAGCCGCATGCCGGCTCCGATCTCGGCGTGCTGAAGGCCCGCGCCGAGCGCCGCGACGACGGCAGCTACCGCCTCTTCGGCCAGAAAATCTTCATCACCTGGGGCGAGCATGACGCGGCCGACAATATCATCCATCTGGTGCTGGCCCGCCTGCCGGATGCACCGGCCGGCACCCGCGGCATCTCGCTGTTCCTGGTGCCGAAATTCCTGGTGAACGACGACGGATCGCTTGGGCCCCGCAACGATCTGTTCTGCCACTCGCTGGAGCACAAGCTCGGCATCCATGGTTCGCCGACCTGCACGATGATCTACGGCGACGGAAAATTCGGCGGTGAAAAAGGCGCTGTCGGCTGGCTGGTCGGCGAGGAGAACAAGGGGCTGGCCTGCATGTTCACGATGATGAACAATGCCCGCCTCGCCGTCGGCATGCAGGGCGTGGCGATCGCCGAGGCCGCCACCCAGAAGGCACTCGCCTATGCCAGGGAACGCACCCAGGGCAGGGCGCCGGGCGCAAGCGGCGCGGGCATGAGCCCGATCGTCGAACATCCCGATGTCGCCCGCATGCTCCTCACCATGAAGGCGCTGACCCAAGGGGCGCGCGCCATCTCCTATGCCTGCGCCCATGCGATCGACATGTCGCATCGGGCAGGTGACGCCAGCCGCCAATGGCAGGAGCGCGCCGCTTTGCTGACCCCGATCGCCAAATCCTTTTCGACCGATGCTGGCGTCGACGTCGCCTCGCTCGGTATTCAGGTGCATGGCGGCATGGGCTTCATCGAGGAGACGGGTGCGGCGCGTTATCTCCGCGATGCCCGTATCGCCCCGATCTATGAGGGCACCAATGGTATCCAGGCGATCGACCTCGTCACCCGCAAGCTGCCGCTCTCCGGCGGCGATCAGGTGAAGGGCTTCGTCGCCGAGCTCAGAGAGATCGCCGATGGCGCCCGCCGCTCCAATCTCGACGGTTTCGGCGAAACCGCTGCGAGGCTCGACGCTGCGATCGCCGATCTCGAGCAGGCGACCGCCTGGCTGATGAAGACGCTTGCCGAGAACAGGACCGCCGAGGCGCTCTCGGGTGCCACGCCCTATCAGCGGCTGTTCGGCCTCGTGCTCACCGGCTGTTACCTCGCCAAGGGCGGGCTTGCCGAAAGTGCCGATGGCGCGGCCGAAAACCGTATCGCGCTCTGCCGTTTCGCCGCCGAAAACCTGCTCGCCGAAACAGCAGCCCTTCGCGACCGGGTCGTCAATGGCGCGGCAAGCCTTGCCTCCGCCCGCATCCTGCTTGCCTGAGGAGACCTTATGACCGATTACATCATCGTCGAGCAGCCTTCCGCCTATCCCGGCGTTCAGTCCATCCGCTTCAATCGGCCGGAAAAGAAGAACGCCATCACCCGCGCCATGTACCGGACGATGGCCGATGCGTTGAATGCGGCCAACACAAGCCCCGACATCCGCGCCACCGCTTTGCTCGGCACCGAGGGCTGCTTCTCGGCCGGCAACGACCTGAACGATTTTCTGGCTGCCGCAATGGGCGGCCGCGGCCTGGAGCAGGAGATCCTCGATTTCCTCTATGCGCTGGTGAATGCCGAAAAACCCGTCGTCTCCGGCGTCGACGGTCTGGCGGTCGGCATCGGCACGACGATCCATCTCCATTGCGACCTGACCATCGCCTCCAGCCGCAGCCAGTTCCGCACACCCTTCGTCGATCTGGCGCTGGTGCCGGAGGCGGGTTCCAGCCTCGTCGCGCCGCGCCTGATGGGACATCAGCGCGCCTTCGCCATGCTTGCCGCCGGCGAACCATTCTCTGCGGACGAGGCGAAGGAAGCCGGCCTGGTCTGGAAGGTCGTCGAGCCAGGCGAGGTCGATTCACTGACGCTTGGCCTCGCCGCAAAGCTCGCCGCCAAGCCGCCGGAGGCGCTGCGCATCGCCCGCGACCTCATTCGTGGCGACCGCGGCGAGATCATCGCCCGCATCGACGAGGAGGCCCGCCATTTCTCCGCGCGGCTGAAAAGCGCCGAGGCCCGGGCGGCCTTCGAAGCCTTCATGCGCCGCTGAGCGGCGATCTCGGTCGTTTCCGAAGTATCGATGGCAAGCAGGCCGACACCAACACCAGTCCGGGAGCACACGGATACCGATTAGACCGCCGGCACATTGAATATCTCGCCGGCCCTGAGCGGCCGGAACCGTTCCGGGGGAATATCATGCTCGCTCATTGCGTCTTGCAACGCTCTTGCCGGCGCGTCGACCGCTTCATTCGTCAGTTGGAACGTGGCGAAGTGATGCCCGGCCACATAGGCCGCATTTGCCAACTTCATCCCGATCACCGCCTCCTGGGGATTCTGGTGCTGCCCCTTCATGAACCAGCGCGGCTCATATGCGCCGAAGGGTAAAATGGCCAAACGAAAGCCGCCATGCTTCTGCTGTGCCGCTTTGTAATTGATGCCGTTGTGAAAGCCCGTATCTCCGACGTGATAAATTTTTCCGGCTGGAGTCGACAAAACGAACGACGCCCAGAGTGCCATCCGGCGATCGGCGGTTCCGCGCGCGGACCAATGGTGTGCAGGCTCCGCATCAATGCTTATTCCGGCGTGCGAAATGCGCTCGCCCCAGTCCATCGATGTCGTCTGTATATCGGGCACGGCACGGCGAATGATCGTGTCATTGCCGAGTGGCGTTACGACACGCGGCTGATGCTTCGCGCCCAACCGCCTGAGCGTCGCGATATCGAGATGATCATAATGATTGTGCGATACCAGCACGAGATCAATTGGCGGCAAATCATCGAACGCGATGCCCGGTTGGACGACGCGCTTGGGTCCGGCAAAAGCGAAGGGACTTACGCGCTCCGACCACACCGGGTCGGTGAGGATATTGAGCCCAGCGACCTGCACGAGCATTGTTGCATGACCAACCATGGTCACCCTTAGATCCTCGCCGTCGACGCATGGATCCGGCTTGGCCGCCGGGTATGGACTTGGGACCGACTGCGGCCAGCGCTCACGGCCACCGCCGAATTGCCACCGCAGCAGATCGCGGAAACCAAGGGGCTCAATACCGTCGGGATTGAAGAAATATGTGCCGTCGAAGTGATCGGACACCGGGCCGTGATAATAGGGGTTGCGTCTTTTGGTCTTTCCGACAGGCACGCCTATTTCTCCAGCGTCGCCACCACCTCGACATGCGACGTCCAGAGGAACTGGTCGATCGGCGTCACTTGCGTGATCCGGTAGCCGCCCTCGACGAGGATCGCGAGATCCCGCGCCAGCGTCAGCGGATTGCAGCTGACGGCCACGATCTTCTTCACCGCCGAACGGGCAAGCTCCTGGCACTGGAACTCGGCACCGGCGCGCGGCGGATCGAAGACGACGGCGTCATAGGGCTTGAACTCCTGCGTCATCAAAGGACGGCGAAAGAGATCGCGCTTTTCGACGGTGACCGGCTTCAGCCCTTGCGTGTTGCGGGCGGCATGATCGAGTGCTGCGAGCGCCTTTGCTTCGGCTTCGACGGCGTGCACGCGGCCGATCCGCGCCAGCCGCAGTGAAAACGTGCCGGAGCCGGCAAAGAGATCGGCGATCCGCTTCGCCTTGCCGGCATGGGCAATGACCAGCTCCGCCATCGCCTCTTCCGCCGGCTTGGTCGCCTGGGTGAAACTGCCCGGCGGCGGTGAAACCTGGACGCCGCCGAATTCGACCATCGGCTTCGACGGCTCGACGAGGATTTCGCCGTTCAGCGAAACACGGGCGATGCCGCGCAGGCCAAGCGCGGTCTCGATCGCCTTGCGCCGCTGCGGGTCGGAGAGTTTCTTCACCTCGTCGACGGAGATGTCGAGGCCGGAAAGCGTTTCGAGCACCGCGACGCGGAAGGGTTCGGCGCTGGTCGCCAGCGAAGCGGCAATCGCCCTGATCGCCGGCAGCCGGGCGATAATCCCTGCCGACGAGATCGGACATTCCTCGATGGCGACGATATGGTGGCTTTCGGCCTGGTTGAATCCAACAAGCATGTCCTTCTCGGTCTTGCGCGCCGCAAACACCACGCGCCGCCGCTCGCCCGGCCGGGCCGGAACGATCTCGCCGACCTCGGGTGTCAGCCCCTTCGATTTCAGCGCGTCGATGACCAGCTGGCGCTTGAAGGCGCGGTAGGGCGCGTCTGCCAGATGCTGCAGCGTGCAGCCGCCGCAGGTGCCGTTGACGCCATCCGGGCCGAAATGCCGGCAGCGCGGCTCCTGTCGGTCGGGCGAGGGCGTTGTGATCGACATGATCGTGCCCTGGCTTTTGACCCGGGCAATCGCCACCGTTTCGCCGGGCAGGGAAAAGGGCACATAAACAGGTCCGCCGGCGCTGCTGGCGATGCCGTCGCCCTGGGCGCCGAGCTTCTCGATCGTGACGGTTTCGGTGCTCACGGTTTCAATCCTGCCAGAAGGAATTCCTGATTGCCGTCGCCGCCGGAAATCGGAGAGGGGATGAGGCCGAGGCTTTTCCAGCCCATGTCCTCGATGAACCAGCGCTCCAGTTCCGCAGCAACGGCGGGAGCAGACGAGGGGTCCTTCAGCATCCCGCCCTTGCCGATCGCCTCGCGCCCGGCCTCGAACTGCGGCTTGACCAGCAAGATGGCGACAGCGCCCGGTTCGGCGATCTCAAGAGCCGGCGCGAGCGCCAGCTTCAGCGTGATGAAGGAGACGTCGGAAACGATGAAGGTCGCGGGATGGCCGATATCCTCTGCCGTCAGGTTGCGGGCGTTGAGGCCTTCCCTGTTCGTCACCCGCGGATCGCCTGATATGCGCGGATGCATCTGCCCATGGCCGACATCGATCGCGGTGACATGCTGGGCACCCCGCAGCAGCAGCACCTCGGTGAAGCCGCCGGTTGAGGCGCCGACATCGAGACAGTGATGGCCGGCAGGATCGAGCCGGAAATGGTCGAGGGCTGCGGCAAGCTTCAGCGCGGCGCGCGAGACATAGTCCTGTGCCGGATCGTCGATTTCGATTGCCGCGTCTGCGTTAAACAGCGCGCCGGCCTTCGTGACCACCTGGCCGCCGATCCTGACGGTGCCGCGCTGCACGGCGTCGCGGGCGCGTGAACGGCTGGCAAAGAGGCCGAGGGAGACGAGAAGCTGGTCGAGGCGTTGGGTGTTTTGATCTGACATCGGCTGTGCATGACCGGCAAAGCCGCCGGTTGCAAGCATTTTGTTCCCAAGACCGTCATTGACCCTCAAAAGCTTTCGGCGATAATCCTGCCGCGGCGATCGCGGGGCGGGCCGCAGACACGGGGGTGTTCCATGCTGAAGCTCTTCACTCTGATTGTCGCGGCAGTCATCGCATCGCCCGCGCTCGCGAACGACACCATGGCCGAGGTCAAGACCGGCGGGCTGATCTTTGCCCAATCCGATGATGTCAGCATGGCGGAAGAGGATCTCTTCATCTCCGCTTCGGAAGTGCGCGTCGACTATATCTTCGAGAATAGCTCCGACAAGGATGTCGAAAGCCTGGTCGCCTTTCCGATGCCGGACATCACTGGCCAGGTCGACAACAATTCCGCCATCTCCGATTATGACAGCAACAATTTTCTGCATTTCTCCACCGTGCAGGATGGCAAGCCAATCACCGCCAAGCTGCAGCAACGCGTCGTTTCGCTCGGCATCGACGTGACCGACGAGTTCGCCAAGCTGGGCATTCCCGTCCTGCCCTATAGCCAGAAGACAACCGAGGCGCTTGCCAAGCTTCCCGAAACCGTCCGCAAGGACTGGATCTCCCGCGGCCTCGTCTATCCCATGGGCGCAGGCGATGCCGCCGGGGTCGACCTCGTGCCGCTCTGGACGCTGCGCTCGACCTATTGGTGGCGCACCACCTTCCCGGCAAAGAAAAAGGTCAGCGTCGAGCATCGCTACAAGCCGGCCGTCGGCGGCACCGTCGCCATCAGCTTTCTCGAAGGTGGCGAGCCGAAGGGTGATCGTTTCGAGGAATATTCGCGCAAATATTGCCTCGACGGAGATTTCGTCCGGGTTGCCCAGCAGCGCGCTCGGGAAGCCGAGGCGGGAGGCGCCAACTATACCGAAAACTGGATCTCCTATGTGCTGTCGACCGGCGCCAACTGGGCGGGGCCGATCAAGCGCTTTCAGCTGACGATCGACAAGGGCAAGCCCGGCAGCCTCATCAGCTTCTGCGGCAGCAACGTTCAGAAGATCGGCCCGACGACCTTCCGGATGACATCAGAGGATTTCGATCCCACTAGGGATTTCGACATCCTGATCCTCAACCCTCCCGAAACGGCACAATAATCCGCAGGCTCTGCCGCTGTTGCGGTGCACAAATTTAAACAAATTTAAAGCCTGCCCATATAGGTTCGGCGTGATTGCAGCGGTTCATCTGAACTGCTCGGCGCCATGAAGGCGCAAGCGTTTCCACGCCGATCATGTTCTCAGGTTCAAACATCCCGGCGGTTGCGTCTCGCGCGACCTGCCTCTCGCCGCGTCGACTGTCGTCAGGAGAAATCACCGATGTCCGCCAAAAACATATCCTTGAACGGTAAACTTGCGGCCACGTTCGCAGCCCTCATTCTTATTTTCGTCGCCATATCAGCTTTCGTTTATTCCAAGGCGACGGCGTCCGCGGCCGCTTCTGCCGAGCAGGAAAAGTCCGAGCTGCTCGTCAACCAGATCGACGATGCGCTGCAGGCGATGCTCGAGCAGGCGGTCAACCTGCGTGGCTTCATCCTCTTCCGCAGTGACAGCACCTATGGCGATGTCTTCGCCAACCGCGAGCGCATGTTGAAAGCGATTGCCGCCGCCAAGCAGACGGCCACCGGCGAGCCGCAGCTGGTCGAGATGATCGACGGCATGCAGAAGGCCGCCGACCTCTATTTCCATGAACTTGCCGAGCCGCAGACCAAGGCGCGCAAGGAAACCGACATGCCGATCGAAGAGGTCGTCAAGATCGGCGTCAACGCCACCAAGGGCCAGCTCGACGGGTTCCGCCAGGCCTCTGCCAAGATCAAGGCCACGGCGCGTGAAAAGTCGAACGCGCTTGCCGCCATCCGGGCCGATGCCAACAGCGATCTGAAGACGACGCTGCTTGCCGGCGGCATCCTCGCCTCGCTTGCGGCTGCCGTTCTCGCCTGGCTGATGTCGCGCACCATCGTCCGGCCGGTGGTCGGCATGACTGCGGCCATGGATCGCCTTGCCGGCGGTCAGAACGACATCGAGGTCCCGGCTGTCGAGCGCGGTGACGAAATTGGCCGCATGGCCCAGTCGGTCCTGGTCTTCAAGCAGGCGGCAATCGAGAAGCTGCGTCTTGCCGGCGAGACCGACCGCATGCGCGACGACGCCGAGCGCCAGCGCCGGGCAGGCGACGAGCAGAAAGCGCGCGAGGAAGGCGAGATCCGCTATGCCATCGACGCCTTGGCGGGCGGCCTTGCCGAGCTTGCCAATGGCGATATGGCCGGTCGTATCCAGACGCCGTTCGCCTCGCAATATGACAGCCTGCGCAATGACTTCAACCATGCCGTCGAAAAGCTGCAGGCGGCGCTGCAATCGGTCGGCCGCAACGCCTCGGCGATCAATGCCGGCGCCGGCGAAATCCGCTCGGCCGCCGACGATCTTGCCCACCGCACCGAGCAGCAGGCTGCCGCCGTCGAACAGACCGCCGCAGCGCTCGAAGAGGTGACGACGACCGTCCGCGACAGCGCCAAGCGCGCCGAGGATGTCGGCAATCTCGTCGAGCGCACCCGCCTCGGCGCCGAGAAATCAGGCGAAGTCGTCCGCAAGGCCGTCTCCGCCATGCAGCAGATCGAGAAGTCCTCGGGCGAAATCTCCAACATCATCGGCGTCATCGACGACATCGCCTTCCAGACCAACCTGCTGGCGCTGAACGCAGGCGTCGAAGCGGCGCGTGCCGGCGATGCCGGCAAGGGTTTTGCCGTCGTCGCCCAGGAAGTGCGCGAACTCGCCCAGCGCTCGGCCAAGGCGGCCAAGGAGATCAAGGCGCTGATCACCACCTCGGGCGAACAGGTCGTTGCCGGCGTCGGCCTCGTCGGCGAAACCGGCAAGGCGCTAGAGGTCATCGTCTCCGAGGTGCAGGAGATCAACCACCACGTCAACGCCATCGTCACCGCCACCCGCGAACAGTCGATCGGCCTGCAGGAGATCAACACCGCCGTCAACAACATGGACCAGGGTACGCAGCAGAACGCGGCCATGGTCGAGGAACAGACCGCGGCCAGCCATGCGCTCGCCCAGGAGGCAAACGCCCTCGACGAGCTGCTGCGCCAGTTCAAGCTCGGCCAGGCGGCCCCGGCGCCGCGCGCTGCCGTCGCCGGCACGAGCTCGCGGCCGGTCGCCTCACCGGCCCACGCCCTGACCCGCACCGTCGCCAAGGCCTTCGGCGGAAGACAGGCAGCCGCTACGGCTACCGTTCAGGAAGAGTGGACGGAGTTCTGAGAGGGCCCTTCGCAGGGACGTTAAATGAAGAGGGCGGTGCAGTGATGCGCCGCCCTTTTTTATTGAGCGGCCGTGCTTGGGGGCGGATGAGGGGTCCACACGGCAAGCCCTCACATAATCTTATCCCGCAACCCCAACCGCAACACCGCGTCCCAGAGCCCTGAACACCGTCGAGACGATGCCGGCGCGGTCGAGGCCGGCGTGGGCGTTCATGGCTTCGGGCTTGGCCTGTTCCATCCAGATGTCGGGCATGACGAGCGAGCGCAGCTTCAGCCCGTTGTCGAGCAGGCCTTCGGTGGCGAGGAAATGCATCACATGGCTGCCGAAACCGCCGATCGAGCCTTCCTCGACGGTGATCACCATCTCGTGGTGGCGGGCAAGCTGGCGGATCAGGTCGTGGTCGAGCGGCTTGGCGAAACGTGCATCGGCGACCGTCGTCGAAAGCCCCGCAGCATCGAGATCCTCGGCGGCCAGCAGACAATCGGCAAGCCGGGTGCCGAAGGAGAGCAGCGCCACCTTGGTGCCTTCCTTGACGATGCGGCCCTTGCCGATCTGCAGGATTTCGCCGCGCGCCGGGATGTCGACGCCGACACCTTCGCCGCGCGGATAGCGGAACGATATCGGCCCGCCATCATAGGCAACAGCCGTGCGCACCATATGCTTGAGTTCGGCCTCGTCGGCCGCTGCCATCACCACGAAGCCAGGCAGGGTGGTGAGGAAGGCGGTGTCGAAGGAGCCGGCATGGGTCGGTCCGTCGGCGCCGACGAAGCCGGCACGGTCGATCGGGAAACGCACCGGCAGTCCCTGGATCGCCACGTCATGCACGACCTGGTCGTAGGCGCGCTGCAGGAAGGTGGAATAGAGGGCGGCGAAGGGCTTGTAGCCTTCCGCCGCAAGGCCGGCGGCGAAAGTGACGGCATGCTGTTCGGCAATACCGACGTCGAAACAGCGCGACGGAAAGGCCTCGGCGAGCTTGTCGAGGCCGGTACCATTAGGCATGGCGGCGGTGATGCCGACGATCTTGTCGTCAAGGGCGGCTTCCTGCACCAGCGCTTCGGCAAAGACGCTGGTATAGCTCGGCGCATTCGGCTTGACCCTTGCCTGGGCGCCGGTGATGACGTCGAACTTGTTGACACCGTGATATTTGTCGGCCGCGGCTTCCGCCGGCGGATAGCCCTTGCCCTTCTGGGTGACGACGTGGATCAGCACTGGCCCACGCCCATTGTCGCGCACATTGCGCAACACAGGCAGCAAGTGGTCGAAGGAATGCCCGTCGATCGGGCCGATATGGTAGAAGCCCATCTCCTCGAACATCGTGCCGCCGGTGACGTAGCCGCGCGCATGCTCGACGGCGCGGGTGATCGCCCGGTCGATGTTCTTGCCGAGATAGGCCGTCAGCTTCTTGCCGAAGTCACGGAAGCCCATATAGGTGCGCCCCGAGGCGAGGCGGGCGAGATAGGCGCTCATTGCGCCCGTCGGCGGGGCGATCGACATGTCGTTGTCGTTGAGGATGACGATGAGGCGGGCATCGAGGGCGCCGGCATTGTTCAGCGCTTCATAGGCCATGCCGGCCGACATTGCCCCGTCGCCGATGACGGCGATGACGCGGCGGTCCGATTTGTCGAGGTCGGCGGCAATCGCCATGCCGAGGCCGGCGGAGATCGAGGTCGAGGAATGCGCGGCGCCGAACGGATCGTATTCGCTCTCCGCCCGGCGGGTGAAGCCGGACAGCCCGTCTTCCTGGCGCAGCGTTCGGATGCGGTCACGCCGGCCGGTGAGAATCTTGTGCGGATAACATTGATGGCCGACATCGAAGATCAGCCGATCATCAGGTGTGTCGAAGACGCTGTGGATGGCGATCGTCAATTCGACGACGCCGAGACCGGCGCCCAGATGGCCGCCGGTGCGCGACACTGCATCGATCATTTCGTCCCGGACTTCGCGGGCAAGCTGCGGCAGGTCGCGATCCTCGAGCTTGCGCAGGTCGGCGGGATAGATGACCTGGTCGAGCAGGGGGGTCTTCGGCAGTTGTGTCACGGGCGGGCGCTCTTTCTTGCTTTTCCTTGTTCCGCTTTATTCGATTAGATTGCGGCAAAACAAGTGCATTTCAGGAACCGAAGCTTTTCACCTTAGAGCATGATGCCGAAAAGTGTGAGCGGTTTTCGGGCAACATCATGCTCCCACTATTAAAGCATGGTGCCGGAAAGTGTGAGCGGTTTTAGGCGGATATCCTGGTCTATTTCGTTCATTTCGTGTCGTTCAGCCTTCCGGCAAAGGCACGAATTCCTCTTCGTCACCGGGAACGATATCGAAGCGGCCGGTGCGCCATTCCTCCTTGGCCTGTTCGATCCGCTCCTTCGAGGAGGACACGAAATTCCACCAGATATAACGTTTCGAATTGAGCGCTGCCCCTCCGATGAGCATCAGGTGACAGCCATCGCGGCCGGCTTCCAGCGTGATCGCATCGCCCGGCCGGAAGACCAGCAGCTGGTCGGCAGCGAAACGGTCGCCTGATATGACGACCTCGCCCGACAGCACATAGACGGCGCGCTCCTCGTGGCCCGCGCCGAAGGGAAATTTGGCGCCCGGCTGCAGGTCGAGATCGACATAGAGCGTATCGGAGAAAACACCGACGGGCGATGTCATGCCTTCGAACGAGCCGATGACCACGCGCCCGCGTACGCCTGCCGTTTCGATCAGCGGCATGGCGGATTTTTCCGTGTGGGCGAAGGAAGGATCGATCTCCTCCTTGTCGTCGGGCAGCGCCAGCCAGGTCTGCAGCCCCGACATCAGCAGCGGATGGCCGCGCAGATTGTCGGGCGTGCGCTCGGAATGCACGATGCCGCGGCCGGCCGTCATCAGGTTGATATCGCCGGGACGGATGACCTTTTCGGTGCCGAGGCTGTCGCGATGGCGGATCTCGCCGTCGAACAGATAGGTGACCGTCGACAGCCCGATATGCGGATGCGGCTTGACGTCGAGCGCCTCGTCCGGCTTGAGGATCGCCGGCCCCATGCGGTCGAAGAAGATGAATGGCCCGACCAGCCGTCGCTGCCGGCTGGGAAGCGCGCGGCGCACCTGAAAACCGCCGATATCGCTGGTGCGCGGGATGATCAGGTTCTCGATCGCGTCGCAGGCGAAGGCATCGCCGGGCAGGGGATCTTTACCGGGAAAGAAGGACATCAGGGATCTCCGATCACTACAGTGCCGCGCGTCTTTCAGACGCGCAAAGGATGCTATAGTTTTGAATTGCTGCATAATTTGTCCTTAAATCGATCCCGATTTAAGGAATGAGGCAGTCGCGCATCGACCAGGGATAGCAATTAGCGCGCCGCACGTCCAACGGGACGTGCCAAGGACGCCCTAACTTTGAAGCGCGCCGCACGGATAGCTCAGATTGCGGTGAAGCCATTATCGACGAAGAGATGGGCGCCGTTGACGAAACTCGACTCATCGCTGGCGAGATAAAGGGCGGCTCGCGCGACATCTTCGGGCTCGCCGATCCGCCCCTGCTGCGCGGCAATGGCGGCATCCGAAACGTCGACGCCGAGCGCCTGCAGATCGGCCACCTCGCGCAGGCCATGCGGCGTGCGGATGAAGCCCGGGCAAACGGCATTGCAGCGGATGTTGCGGTCACGGAATTCCACCGCGATGGCGCGGGCGAACATATGCACGGCACCCTTGGTCGTGTCGTAAAGCACTTCCATCGGCGTGGCGGCGACCGCCGAGATCGACGAGGTGCAGACGATCGACCCGCCGCCGCTGGCAATCATCTTCGGCAGCACGGCCTTGGTCATCAGGAACATCGAGCGCACATTGACGGCGTGCAGCCAGTCCCATTCCTGAAGCGTCGTTTCCAGGAAGGGTTTGATGACGATGGTGCCGGCATGGTTGAAAAGCACGGTCACTGCGCCGTAACGTTCTTCGACACCGGCGACGGCGGCAATGACGGCTGCTTCGTCCGAGACGTCGGCCGTCCAGTATTCGGCCTCGCCGCCGGCATCACGGATGGCTTGGACGGTCTCGGCTGCTGCATCACCATTGCGGTCGATGATCGCAACGCGCGCGCCTTCCGCCGCAAAAAGCTTCGAGGCGGCACCGCCCATGCCGGTCGCGCCGCCTGAGATAATGGCGACCTTGCCCTTCAACCTGCCCGTCATTTCCTTGTCCCCTCATCGTTTTGGATGGGGATCATAGATCGGTCTGAAGCCGATAGCCAAGCGCCTTAAAAAGCGAGTTTGCTGCGCCTCAGGCGCCGTCCAGCGGCTCGACGCCCTGCGGCTTGCCGGCGCGGTCGAGCCTGATCTTCTCGATGCGGTTCTCGGCGGCCGAAAGCAGCGTCTCGCAATGTTTCTTCAGCGCTTCGCCGCGCTCGTAGATCTCGATCGATTCATCCAGCGCCACATCGCCGCGTTCCAGCCGGGCGACGATGCTTTCGAGTTCGGCAACCGCCTTTTCGAAGGAAAGGCCGGACACCTCCGGCTTGGCGCTGTCAGTCATTCTCAACCCTTCATCATTCTCAGAATATGCATGCCCGCCGATTCGGCGAGTCCCTCGAGATCATAACCGCCTTCGAGCAGGCTGACGACCCGGTTCTTCGCGTACCGGTCCGCCAGTTCGAGCACGCGCCCGGTCGCCCAGTCGAAATCCTCGCCGGTCAGGTTGATCTGCGCCAGCGGATCGCGGTGATGTGCGTCGAAGCCGGCGGAGATGATGATGAGATCCGGCCGGAAATCGTCAAGCGCGGGCAGCACGCGTGATTTGAACGCCTCGCGGAAGTGGTCGCTGCCGACATTCGGCGAAAGCGGCGCGTTGACGATGGTGTTGTGCGTACCCTTCTCGTCCTTGGCGCCGGTGCCGGGATAAAGCGGCATCTGATGCGTCGAGCAGAACAGCACCGAGGCATCGTCCCAGAAGATATCCTGCGTGCCGTTGCCGTGATGTACGTCCCAATCGACGATGGCGATGCGCTCGGCGCCATGCGTCTTCTGCGCATGCCGGGCGGCGATTGCCGCATTGTTGAAGAAGCAGAAGCCCATCGCCGTCATCTTCTCGGCATGGTGCCCCGGCGGGCGGGCGGCGACGAAGACATTGTCGGCCCGGCCGGTAAAGACGTCGTCGACCGCCGCCATCGCCCCGCCGATGCCGGTCAGCGCCGCCTGCAAGCTCTTGCTGCTGGCATAGGTATCGGCTTCGATCTGGTTGATCTCACCCTCTTCCTCGGGAATCTCCCGCATGACGGCGATGAGATGTTCTTCGGGATGGGCAAGCAGCACCGCATCCTCATTCGCCTGCGGCGCCTGCCGGCGCTCCAGCCGCTCGAAATTCGGATGTTCCAGCGCGACATTGATGGCGCGGATCCTGTCCGATCGCTCCGGATGGCCGGCGGGCGTCACATGTTCCAGGAAGATCGGGTGTTCATAAAGACGGGTGCTCATGAAGACACTCTATCGGTCGCTTATGTCATGTGCCACAGCAGATGGGGCATCATCGGTCGATTTCAACAAGCGCTCTGCCGCCGTCCAACCGTTCGCCTGTCACAACTGTCTCAGTTACGCCGTTTCCGTCGAACAGCTCCATTGCAACGGAGCCGCGCCTTTCCGGTGCGTGAAGGACACTGTAACACTTTGAACTATTGCGTAATTTTATCCTTAAGCCAGTTCCGATATAAGCTATTATGAAGTAGTGTTGCCATGGGAACTCTGTAAGGCAGATCTGTTGATGAGTCAGTCGAAACGTCCTGATGTGGCGGAAATACGTGTGCCGTTTCGCGATGTCGATATGACCGGCCAGATGTTTCTGGCCTCCTATATTTCCTATGCAGAGTCCGTCCTTGCGAGCTTCTGGTCCTCACGGCCCGATGTCGATGACGAACCGGTCTATAGCCCCAGCAAGGTTTCCTGCATGCTGCACCGTCCGCTGCACTACGATGAGCTGGCAACCTTCACCGCCACCGTCGACAAGATCGGCATGCATTCCATCGGCCTCCTCGTTGCGATCGACACCGGGGAGGAGCGTGCCGCCGAGGTCGAGATCATCTGGCAGGCCCGCACCCGCGAGGACCAGTCGCCCGCCTCGCTGCCGGAGGAAACGCGCGACTGGCTTTATCGGTTTTTGGATTAGGGGCAAAGCAGAGCCGATCGACCAGCCAGAATTGCCACTAGGTGCTTTTGCCTCGGAGGAGTGGCTCGCTGAGTATATTGATCTCGACGCTTGGATAAACGCGCTCTTCCAGCAATTTAAGGGATCCAACCTTCACTCCCGTGGGCAATAAGCCTGCGTCGAAGTTGACTGCTGGTAGCCTGTCCTCTGCAAAAAATCTGAACAGTGTTATGTGCGCTATTCGGGGCGGGGTTGGACGCCACTGTTCGAAGCAGATGGCATGTGAAATGGCCGAACGAAGCCTGCGCAATTCCGCCGGCTCCTCTGCCTTTACGAAGACAGCGGCTTCCGAAGCAGCCACCTCATGAAAATGGAGCTCAAATGGCGGGGTCTCTTCGACCAATCTCTCCACGATTTCCTTCCATCTTTCCCCATTCAGCTTCCAGACCTCGTCGTTTGGAATACTGAATTGGGCCGCGGCGTTGACCAGGGTGACGACCGTCATGTGCAGGCTCTTGGCCGGGACGCGTGAGAGCGGCGCGTCGCTGTCTCGCTCGATCCTGTCCTGCAAGTTGCAGAGCTTTGACAGAGCTTCGCCATCGGGAAAAAACTGCAGGTGAAACGCGCAGCACTGCTTAAACCACAGCGTATCGACCTTCGTGCGGATCACAGCAGCAGGTCCTTCTATCCAACACGGGCACGCCGCGCCGTGAGCGTGCAATTCCCATGTCTTGCTATCACATCACGAAACCGCTCGCCAATGATGGCAGGCGCCTGCCAGGCATTCGCGATGGTGATGGAAGTCTTGGAAACATTCGTTAAGATGGCGGCACCTTATCCGCCATCATGGACAGCAAACCAACGCGATCCGGCTTCGACAGCGTCTTCAGGATTCACCTCGCCCTCACAAGCCCAGGCGACAATTCCATACGGACGGACGAGCAGGGCGGTCAGTCCCAGCCGGTCCTTCACCTCACCCCTGACATATTTGACCCGGTCATCCCAACGGCGCGCGATCGACCGGAGCGGTGCGCGGTCGCCGAAGTCGATCAGCAGACCGGTGCCGTCGGCGAGCAGGGCGGCGAGCCTGGTACCGTCAGTCCACTCGAAGTCGGGGGCGCTGCGGCCGGCCAGTGCGTGGCCGTCGCCGAGATCGTAGCGCATCGACGCATTCCAGACCCGGTCGGCGAAATAGGTGGCCCCGTCGCGGGTGGCGATGAGATCGCGGATGATGGATTCCATCGCCCGGGCGTGGGGGCTTGGCCGCATGATCGAGACCTGCGCCCGCGACCAGGCGAGAATCTGTTCACCGATCGGATGCCGTTCGCTGAAATAGCTGTCGAGCAGTCCGTCCGGCGCTTCACCGCGGACGGTGGCGGCCAGTTTCCATCCAAGGTTCATGGCGTCGCCCAGTCCGAGATTGAGCCCTTGCCCGCCGAGCGGCGAATGAATATGGGCCCCGTCACCGGCAAGCAGCACCCGGCCCTTGCGGTATTCTGTCGCCTGCTGGGCGCGGTCGGTCCAACTCGTGGCGACGTGCAGCGCGGTCAGCGTGACATCGGTCTGCGATATCCGCCGCAGCACCGCTTGCACATGCGCAAGCGTGATCGGTCCGGCGCGGTGAGATGCGCCGCCATCAAACTCCACCATGCCGAAATGGCCGGGCTGCGTCTGGAAATACATGCCGGTCGGCGTCAGCTGCCGGCTGAACTTCAGCTTTTCCGGGTCGGCCAGATCGACCTGCACGGAATAGCCGGGTAAACTCCGGATCGGTTCCGACGAAGGAAAAGCCGCCCAGTTTGCGCACCACGCTGCGGCCACCGTCACAGCCGACCAGCCAACGGCCCTCAAAGCTTTGATCTCCAGCTTGGATCGTGACACCGTCCGCTGATTGTGCGAAGCCTTCGACGCACACACCCCGTCTGATCTCGACGCCGATGGACTGCGCGCGGTCGGCAAGGACGGTCTCGACCCGTTCCATTTCTGCCGCCATATTGCTGTCGGCGGGGCTCGGCAGTCGGTAGGCCCACATCGAGGGATTGATCCTGTCATAATCGAAGGGGATGCCGGCGAAGTGTCCGGCCTGCTTGCGCGGTTTTCCCTCTGGCTTTGCCTGACGCCCGGGCGCTTCAAGGGAATCGAGCAGGCCGCGCCGGTAGAACGCTTCAATCGTCGGCAGCGTCAGGCCGCGCATGCCGAAGGGCAGCTTTTTCAACGGCGAGTGCGGGTTTTCCGCCTGCTCCAGCACCAGCACGGAGACCCTCGCAAGCCTGAGCTCGCAGGCCAGCAACAAGCCGACCGGCCCGGCGCCTGCAATCACGACATCGAAGAGAAAAGACGTTGGGTGGCGATTATTCATGAACGGCTCCTTTGGTCGTTCGACCGGAGCAGTTCGTCGTTCTGACAACCACACGGACGAACGGTGGGCGCTTTCAGCGTCCGACGTTCGTCGCGGGGTCTCATGCCTGGGGCAGGGGACAGAGCTTCCGTTTCCAGAAGGACTTGGGCTTACCAAACCAAGTCTGCCTTTTCCGACACCGGCAGCATATCGGCATGCCGTTTGGTCTGCAACGGCTCCGTGACAAGGCAGAAGCACCATTCCCGGTCGAAGTGCGCGCTTGTTCGAAACCGCCCTTGATGCTAGGAAAATTGCATGGACAACACCGTGATCAGCACTTTCGTGATGATGATGCCGCGCTCATAGCGTGGCGGGTTTTGTGCGTCCAGAATGCACCAGCGACCGCCCTCGAGGCGGTCTTTTCATGGGTCGATCCGTCTCGCGGGCATTAACAGCCTTCGAAAGGAAACGCCGATGAACAAGATCTACATCACCACCTCCATCCCCTATGTGAATGCCGCGCCGCATGTAGGCTTCGCCCTCGAGCTTATCCAGGCCGATGCCTATGCCCGCCATTTCCGCCTTCTCGGCCATGACGTGCGCTTCCAATGCGGAACCGACGACAACAGCCTGAAGAATGTCCGGTCGGCAGAAGCCGCGGGACAGGAGGTGAGGGACTTCGTCAATGCCAACGCCGACAGGTTCGAGCGCCTTGGCGGCCTGCTCGATATATCCAACGAGGAATTCGTCCGCACGTCGCGCGATCCGAGGCATATCGCCTGCGTCCACGCCTTGTGGAGGGCATGCGCTGAAAATGGCGACCTCTATCGCAAGGCCTATGAGGGCCTCTATTGCGTCGGTTGCGAGCAATTCTACGAGCCGTCGGAACTCGATGACGGGCGCTGCCCGGAACACGGCATTGCCCTTGAGACCATCCGTGAGGAGAACTGGTTCTTCCGTCTCTCCCGATATGGCGACCGGCTGCTTGAGCTCGTCGAGACCGGCGAGCTTCGGATCGTTCCCGCCCATCGACGCAACGAGGTCCTTGCCCTGCTGCGGCGCGGCTTGAGCGACATCAGCGTGTCGCGCAGCGCCGAACGGGCGCGCGGCTGGGGTGTTCCCGTCCCCGATGGAGATGAGGTCGTCTACGTCTGGTTCGATGCCCTGGCGAACTATCTCACAGGTCTCAGCCACGGGTCCGACCCAACCCTGCTGCAGCACTATTGGAACGGCGGCCAACGCATCCACGTCGTCGGCAAGGGCATTTCCAAGTTCCACGCCATCTACTGGCCGGCTATCTTGCTGTCCGCAGGCCTGCCGCCACCTTCGTCGATCCTGGTGCATGGCTACGTCACGGTGGACGGCCGGAAGATCGGCAAGTCGGCCGGCAACGGCATCGATCCGGAACGCATCATCCAATCCTACGAAACGCCCGACGCACTGCGATATTACCTGCTCCGGCATATACGCTCGGGTGACGATGGCGATTTCTCAGCCGAGCGTCTGGAAGCCGCCTGGTCGGGAGAGTTGGCAGGGCAGCTCGGAAATCTCGCCAACCGGGTCCTTGCCCTTCTGTCGACCTCGTTCAACGGCATCGTTCCGCCAGTGCCAGACAGCGAGCTTGTGGAGGCTGCTGCCCGCCTTCCGGAGAAGGTGGCTCGAGCCTTCGCTGCCTACGAGCTCCATGTCGGCCTCGCGGATATTTTCGAGTTCATCGGTGCGGCGAACAGGCGGTTTGCACAACGCGCGCCATGGGCCGATGCGAAAGCCCTGCTTGCCGATCTCACGCCGGACGATCGGAAGGCGACCGCGACCCGTCTTGGCACTTCCCTGGCCGAGCAGGTCCACGGCCTTGCGATCATCGCCCGCTGCCTCCTGCCGTTCCTGCCAAGCTCGGCCGCAAAGCTGCATTCCAGGCTCGGAATACCGTCTCCTCGCCTCTATCGGGACCCCTTGATCGTGGCTGGAGTCAAAGCCGCCCCGCAAGCCGTCCTCTTTCCGCAAAGAGCGGCGGCTTGAAGGGGAACCAGCCCGAGATGCTCTGCGCTGCAACTAGCCAGCGCAGAGTTTTGACGTGATCCAGAGTGTCATGAAAGTTTCATATTCAGGCTATTTCCGGGAGCGGGAAAATAATCTACTATTTAAGTCAGGAAACAAGATTTCCTGAAACAAACGAAGGAGACTGATTGGAGACATTTCTTGTGGTGACCGTGCTCGTTGGAGGCTTCGCACTGATCTTTGCGCTGATCGCAAGGGCAGAAAGAGGCGCCACCACCCAGACCACCGCAAACACCAAGCGCAGGTGGGGCAATTCGGAAGGCTCCGGCGATGGAGGTGGAGGCTGGTTCGATGCCTCAGGCGACGGCGGCTGTTGGCGGTGGCGGAGATGGCGGAGGAGGAGACTAAATCAAACTGAAATCGATAGAATGCCCGACCGCCTCAAGGCGGTTTTTTGTTGCCCGGATTCCAGGCGGTACCGAGACGGCCATAGAACGGAACGTCGCCCACGCCGGCGCAGCTGTGCGGTCCGGTTCAATCCAAGGGCATCACAAAGGTGAAGCGTGTCTCGTTGTCACCGGAACTGACCGTGATCGCCCCGCCATGGGCGCGGGCGATTTCCGAAGCGATATACAAACCCAGCCCCAATCCTCTTTGACTTGTGCCGGCTTCGCCTTTGAAGAAAGGCTGGAAAAGCCGTGTCATCGCATCGCTGGAAATAGGAGCGCCGCCGTTGGCGATCCAAAGCTCCAGTCTTCCGTCGACGGTTGCCGCAGATAGCCGCACCGGTTCGTCCGGCGTCCCATGGGTCAGGGCATTTCCCAAGAGATTGGACACCAGCTGGCCAATCCGGCTGCTGTCGCAACTTATAGGGCCGTCTAATTCGATGCTCACTTCAATCCTGCGGTCGAGGTGACTATAGCGGAGTTCTTCGATGACCTGCCGCAGGATCGGCTCGACCTCCTCCGCTCGCCTGTCGAGCACGATGCCGCCACCCAATCGTGCACGCGCGAAGTCGAGGACGTTGTCGATCAGGCCAGACATGCGAACGACGCTGCCCTGCATCAAATCGAGAACTTTAGTCGAGCGATCGGTCTGCTCTTCCTTTCGCAACATACGCCCCGCAGCGGCAATCGAGGCAAGCGGGTTGCGCAGGTCATGCCCAAGGATGGCGATGAACTGCTCCCGCAACTCGGCGGTTTGCTGTTCGAAGTCGAGCTGGGATTTGACGATGGCACCGGCCGTGTCCGCCGCCGCGCGCGCTTCGACCAGTTCCCGTTCATAACGGCGACGCTCGGCAGCCTGGAACATCGTCACACGGGTGAAAAGCAGGGCACCGTCTTCTGCACGTCTTTCCATGGCATTGGCGAGCACAGGCAGTTTTCTACCGTCCGCCGCCATAAGATCGAGGGCAACCTCGTTGAAAAACCCTTGCATGCGCAGCAAAGGCGCAAAATGGGTTTCGTAGAATATACGGCCCGAGGTGTTGAGCAGATCGTGAAGTCGTTTGCCGAGGAGTTGCTCGGCAGGGATGCCGATCCAGGTCGACAGCGTTTTGTTCACCTTGGCGATGCGCCCGTCCGGCTGCAGCGAAAGATAGCCGCATGGCGCGTTTTCGTATAAGTCCTCAAGGTCTTCCGCCGGCATGGAGATCTGCGTGTCGGGACCGCTCATCAGACGAACCGCCGGATTGCAGAGATGACCTCGTCGGGAGCGCTGAGGTTAGGGCAGTGGCCACTTGCGTTCAGCACGACCAATTGGCTATTCGGGACCTGCTGATGGACGTATTCGCCGACCTCTTCGGAGGCGATGATATCATCGCGGCATTGAAGGATCAGCGTTCTGGCGGTGACGCGCGGAAGGTCGCGGCGATTGTCTGACGTGAAGGTCACCCGTGCGAATGCCTTGGCGATCTCAGGATCGGTGCGGCAGAAACTGTTTGTCAGCTCTTCGCTAAGTTCCGGTCGATCCGGATTGCCCATGATGGCGGGCGCCATGGCGGCAGACCACCCCAAGTGATTGTCGTCCAACGATGTCAGGAGTTCGTCTATCTCGGTCGCGCTGAAGCCGCCGATATAGTCATCGTCGTTGGTATAGCGCGGCGACGGCCCGACAAGGATCAGGCTTTCAAACAGGTCCGGTGCCTTAAGCGACGCGATGACGCCAATCATCGCGCTGACGGAGTGCCCGACGAAGACTGTTTGCGTCAGGCCAAGCGCGCGGCAAATTTCCACGAGGTCATCGGCATAACCAGACAATGAAGAATACTTTCCGGCATCATAGGCCGTGAGATCGGATCGACCCGCGCCAACATGATCGAACAGCACTGTCTTGAAGTCGCCTTCAAAAGCCGGAGCCACGAAGCGCCACATATTCTGGTCGCACCCGAATCCATGCGAAAAGATCATCGCACGCTGGCCATCGCCCCGGACTTGAACATGATTTCGATCGATGACGGTCATCTCGTCCTCTTCCCTGCTTTCATAGCATGTTCAGCCTGTTTTGGATTGAGGAAAGATTATCCAGGCGCCAGCCGTTTGCTGCATACCTCAGTCCATCACTTTCCGGAGCTTGAAGAAGAACCGCCGAGGGTCGTCGCGAACGCACATCATTCCGGCAATCTCGTCATCGTCAATCCTCCGGAAGTAGTCCACGATCGGCTGTTTGTCGTAGATCATCGCAGCCGTTTCGATGCCGTCGAAGGCCTGAAGCCGTAACGAAGCGGTCGTGCCTCTCGCTCGAAGCATCTTCTGCAGGTATGAGAACCAGCTGCGCGCGACGAATGTCCGGCCAAAGGGCGCTATCTTGATCGCCAGCCTGATGGGTAAGAAGCTTGGCTCGAGCGCCACGAGCCGGCCCGGTCTCCACGTGAAGAGCAGGGCGTCCGCCCTCATGTCGGAATGGAAGCGCTTGCCAAACCAGTTGAGATTCTCGAGCACGCCGTCCAGTGGATGATCCGATGGAATGCCGACGCCGCTCCAGAGGCCGACCATGTCCTTCGGCTGGACAGGATCCAGCGACCGGAACCAGGCAGCCATCTCCTCCTGCTGGTCGCCTCGCATGATTTCTCCTTCAAGGATGTTCGTTGCGACAAATGAAAAGAAGGTTTGGAAGTTCCCGCATTCATCCGGACCGGAAGCGACTTCTGGTGAAGGGCTCTATGTCTTTAAGCGCAACGGCCCCCGAAGGGGCCGTTGGGGTATTCACCAGACAAGGCCGGTCTATGCGTCAGGCGCGCGACGGCAGCAGGGGATAGCCGACCATGACGGCGCGGCCAAGCAGGGCTGCGACGAAGGCCTTGATCACGTCGCCGGGAATGAAGGCCATCGAGCCGATGAAGGCTTTCTGGAAGCCGAAGCCGGCGACGGTCGCGAGATAGGTGATGCCGAAAGCGTAGAGCACGACGATGCCGCCGGCCATGGCGGTGAGAAAGAAGCTCACCGTCTGCACCAGGCCGGATTGCTGTTCGTTGACCAGCCGTTCGCTGAGATAGCCGGTGACGAAGGCGGCAAAGATCCAGCCGATCAGGAAGCCGGCCGTTGGCGACGCGAAGATGGCAAGCCCGCCGCGGCCGCCGGAAAGCACCGGCAGGCCGATCGCGACCAGAACCAGCACGATCAGCACGGCAATCGCGCCGCGCCGGGCGCCGAGCACGACGCCGGCCATCATGACGCCGAGGGATTGGGCGGTGATCGGCACCGGAATGAAGCCGAGCGAGATCGGCGGCAGCAGGCCAAGCGCCACGATGATCGCGGCAAAGAGGGCGGTAAGAACGAGGTCGCGAGTGCTCATCATGAATTCCGTGTTTATCAATCGTTAACTCACATGCCGCCGAATTCCGCGCGCGTCAATCGCCGCGGCGATATTATCCGCATCCTTAAGGGTCAGGATGATCAGCGGCGCAAGCAGCGTCGTCGGCCGGACCTTCAGCCCGCGTGCCTTATGCGCCTCGCGGATCGCCTGATAACGGCCGACGATCTCCGGCACGAAACGCAGCACCAGCCCCAGCGCCAGGCCGATATCGTCGGCCTGCACCCAGCCGGTGCGTTCGAGCGGGCGGGCAAGCGCCGTCACCTCGTCGATGAACTCGGTGATCGACGTCGTCGCCGTCACGGTGGCGGCAAGCAGCATCAACGCCGTCAGCCGCAGCAGGGGCACGAGCGCCTGCTGCCAGGGATTGAAGAAGAGGTTGAAAAGCGCCACGACCGCGATCGTCAGGAAGACCGGCCGCAACCGCCTGAGCCCATCGGCAAACGGCAGGCCGATCATCCGGTAGAGAACCGCCGTCAGCAGCACGGCGATCGAAAGCAGCAGGATGTTGCCGCTGATGAACAGCACGACGCCGAAGACCGTCAGCGACAACAGCTTTACCCGCGGCGAAAGCCGGTGCATCACGCTGTTGCCTTCGACATAGAGCGATTGCATCAGGCGGCGATCTCCTTGTAGCGGGCGATCGCTTCGCCAGCCGGCGCATCGGCGGCAAGCCGCCCTTCATGAAACAGCAGCACCCGCTCGAAACCGGCGATCAGCTCCAGATCATGCGTGATGATGATGGCGCTTTCCGGGAGCCCGGCGATAATCCCTTCGACCAACGCCCGGTTCTTGAGGTCGAGCTGGTTGGTCGGTTCATCGAGGATGAGAATGCCCGGTCCCGTCGCCAGCACCGAGCAGAGGGCCGCCACCTGCAGCTCGCCGCCGGAAAGCTCATGCGCGCGGCGATCGGCCAGCGCCTCAGCGCCGAAGCGGGCCAGCACGCCCTCGACCTTCGCCTCGATTTCCGCCTTGGTTAAGCCGCGCCGCTTCAGCCCGAAGGCGATGTCGTCTTTGACGATCGGCAGGATGATCTGGTTCTGCGGCGACTGGAAGATGAAACCGACATCGGCCACAGCAGCCTTCTCATCGCTCGTGTCGCGGCCGTTGACGGTGACGCGGCCGACCGATGGCTTGGTCAATCCGTTGATCAGCCGCGCGAAAGTGGTCTTGCCCGAACCGTTCAGCCCGATGACGCCGATGCGTTTTCCACTGATGCCAAGCGTCAGCGGCTGCAGCGCCACCCGTGCCCCGAAACTGACCCCGGCGCCTTCGAAACGAATATCCAAACCCATCCCTCGCATCCTCGCGATCCCGCTTCTATACGGGGAATCTCGGGTGATGAAAGAGTAAATCTCCTTGTCGATATCGGGTGGCTAGGAAGATTTTCCGGATTATGATGCAGTCATGACGAATCTGCTTTCCAATTCCGACGCCCGCCGTGTCTTTCTTGCCAAGCAGGGCCTCAGCGCCCCGCCGAACCGCGCCCTGACCAAGGCCGGCCTGTTGCAGCTCATCCATGAACTGGGTTTCGTCCAGGTCGACAGCATCCAGACGGTGGAGCGGGCGCATCATCAGATCCTGTTTTCCCGCAACCAGACCTACAGGCGCGAGCATCTGACCGCGCTGCTCGAAAAGGACGGCGCGCTGTTCGAGCACTGGACGCACGACGCCTCCATCCTGCCGAGCGCCTTCTTCGTCTATTGGAAGCACAAGTTCCGCCATCAGGAAAAGGTGATCGTCGAGCGCTGGCGCAAATGGCGCGGCGAGGGCTTCGAGGCGGCGTTCGCGGAGACCTATGAGCGCGTTGAGCGCGACGGCGCGATCCTGGCGCGCGACATCAAGGCCGACGGCCACGTTTCCGGCGGCTGGTGGAACTGGCATCCGAACAAGACGGCGCTCGAATATTTCTGGCACACCGGCAAGTTCGCCATCGCCGGCCGCTCGAATTTCCAGAAGATCTATGACCTGGCGGAACGCGTCATCCCGGCCGAGTTCCGCGAGCCGGAGGTGAGTCGCGAGGAGTTCGTCGACTGGGCCTGCCGCAGCGCGCTTACCCGGCTCGGCTTCGCCACCCATGGCGAGATATCAGCCTTCTGGAACCTGGTCTCGCCCGATGAGGCCAAGGCCTGGGTATCAGCCCATCGCGACGAACTGATCGAAGTGTTGATCGAACCGGCGCTTGGCGGCAAGGCGCGCCCATCCTGGGCTTTTGCCGATTTCCTGTCGACACTCGACAACTACCCCGGCGCACCGCCACGCATCCGCGTGCTCAGCCCCTTCGATCCGATGATCCGCGACCGCAACCGCACCGAACGCCTGTTCGGCTTCTTCTACCGCATCGAGATCTTCGTGCCCGAGCCGAAGCGCGAATATGGCTATTACGTCTTCCCGCTGCTCGAAGGCGACAGGCTGATCGGCCGCATCGACATGAAGGCGGATCGGAAAAAGTCGACGCTCGATGTCAAGCGGCTCTGGCTGGAGCCGAGCGTCAAGCCGTCAGCCGGGCGGCTGGAGAGACTGGAAGCCGAGCTGGACCGGGTCGCGCGGTTTGCCGGCGTGGAGAAAGTCGTGCTTCTCGAGGGCTGGAGAGGATAATCCCTTCACCCCTCTGGGGAGAAGGGAAAAGCCTTTAGCAGATCTCCGTCGTGCTGATCTTGATGCCGAAACCTTCGAGGCCGACATAGTGGCGCTCGCGGCTGGTGAGCAGTTTGATCGAGCTGACGCCGAGATCCCTGAGGATCTGGGCGCCGAGGCCGATTTCCAGCCACTCGCTGTCGCGCGTCTGGGCTTCGGCATGGGCTTCGCGGCCCTGGTTGCGGGCCTTGCGGCCGTTGTCGTGGTGGCCGACGCCGACCGAGCCTTCGCGCAGATAGACGATGACGCCGCGGCCTTGCTCGGCAATCTTCTGCATGTAGAAATCGACCGGGCTGTTCTTGCCGAAGAGATCATCGGCGACATTCTCCGGATGCAGGCGCACCGGGATGTCGACACCGTCGCGGATGTCGCCGAAGACGACGGCGAGATGCTGCATCGGGTCCCAGGGCAGGGAATAGGTATGGGCCTTGGCTTTGCCGAACGGCGTCTCGATGTCGAAGCTGGTGCCGAGCTCGATCAGCGTTTCCTTGCGCTGGCGATAGGCGATCAGATCGGCGACGGAAACAAGCTTCAGCCCGTGCTGTTCGGCAAAGTCCACCACCTCAGGGCCGCGCGTGACGGTGCCGTCGTCGTTGACGAGTTCTGAGATAACGCCGATCAGCGGCAGGCCGGCGAGCTTGCAGAGGTCGACGGCAGCTTCCGTATGGCCGGAGCGCATCAGCACGCCGCCTTCGCGGGAAACCAGCGGGAAGATGTGGCCGGGACGGACGAAATCGGAAGCGCCGACATTCGGATTGGCGAGGTTGCGCACCGTCAGCGTCCGGTCGTCGGCGGAGATGCCGGTCGTCGTGCCGTGCTTGAAATCGACCGAGACGGTGAAGGCCGTCGTATGGGCCGAATCGTTTTCCGCCACCATGGCGTTGAGGTTGAGGCGTTTGGCCTCTTCCTTCGGCATCGGCGCGCAGACGATGCCGGAGGTGTGGCGCACGATGAAGGCCATCTTCTCAGGTGTGCAATGCACGGCAGCGACGATCAGGTCGCCTTCGTTCTCGCGGTCATTGTCGTCCATGACGACGACGATCTCGCCGGCCTCGAAGGCCCGGATGGCGTCGACGACACGCTTCTGGTCATAAGACATGGGACGAGCGCTCCTATTTCAGACGGCCGGTCTGGCCGCGGTCGCGAAGATAATGATCGGCGACGGCGCAGGCGACCATCGCCTCGCCGATCGGCACGGCGCGGATGCCGACGCAAGGGTCGTGTCGGCCCTTGGTGCGGATATCGACATTCTTGCCCTCCGCATCGATTGACTGGCGTTCGGTCAGGATTGAGGAGGTCGGCTTGACGGCGAAACGCGCCACCACCGGCTGCCCGGTGGAGATGCCGCCGAGAATACCGCCGGCATTGTTGGAAAGGAAGATCGGCGTGCCGTCATTGCCCATGCGCATCTCGTCGGCATTGTCTTCGCCTGACGTTTCGGCGGCGGCAAAACCATTGCCGATTTCGACGCCCTTGACGGCGTTGATCGACATCAGCAGCGAGGCGATATCCTGGTCGAGCTTGGCATAGATCGGCGCGCCGAGGCCGGCCGGCACACCGTCGGCGATCACCTCGATGACTGCGCCGATCGAGGAGCCGTTCTTGCGGATGCCGTCGAGATATTCCTCCCAGACCGGCACGATCGCGGCATCGGGCGAGAAGAACGGGTTCTGATCGACCTGGTCCCAATCCCAGTTGCGGCGGTTGATCTTGTGTTTGCCGATCTGTACCAGCGCGCCGCGCACGGTAACACCTGGCACGACAAGGCGGGCGATGCCGCCGGCGGCAACCCGCGCGGCGGTTTCGCGCGCCGAGGAGCGGCCGCCGCCGCGATAGTCGCGGATGCCGTATTTGAGGTCATAGGTATAATCGGCATGGCCGGGGCGGTATTGTTTGGCGATCTCGCCGTAGTCCTTGGAGCGCTGGTCGGTGTTTTCGATCAGCATGGAGATCGGCGTGCCGGTGGTCGTCATCGTCGCGCCGTCGGCGTCCAGCATGACGCCGGACAGCACCTTCACCAGATCGTCCTCGCGCCGCTGCGTCACGAAGCGGGATTGGCCAGGCTTGCGCTTGTCGAGCCAGACCTGCAGATCCTCGAGCTTGAAGCGCAGCCCCGGAGGGCAGCCGTCGACGACGCAGCCGAGCGCCGGACCATGGCTTTCGCCCCAGGTGGTTACGCGGAAAAGGTGACCGAATGTATTGTGCGACATGTGTTCCCACGGTGGCGCGCCAAAGCCGGTCGCTGCCGGCCGCGCCATTGCTTGAAAAGGCGCGACACTCATAGGCCAAAAACCCGCCGAGGCAAAAGCCTTTCTTTGCGCCAAACCACCAGCTCAGGAAATGCTGTTTCCGTTCGTTGTCGGGGATGGACGGCGCATCCTGCCGCCACTCTCTCTGCGCGGGCGGGGAGGGGTAAGGACGAGGCCGATCGGCAGCCGGCGATCATGATGCCAGCCGCCACCCCGTTCCTGTGGCTTCGTTGGTGAAATCGTCGAAGGAGAGCGGCCGCGAGAAGGCATAGCCTTGCAGGATATCGCAGCCGAGATCGCGCAGCAGTGCGGCATGTGCTGCCGTCTCCACTCCTTCGGCCACCGTCTCGACGCCGAGCGAGCGGGCGATCTCGATGATCGAGCTGACGAGTGCGCGCTCCTGCGAGGCATTGACGATCGGCTGCACCAGCTGCCGGTCGATCTTCAGCCGTTTGGGCTTCAGCTTCAACAGGCTGACGATCGAGGTATGACCGGTGCCGAAATCGTCGATCTCGATATCGATGCCGAGCGCCTTGATGCGCTCGAGATTCTGCGAGACGACGTCCTCGCTCTCGTCGAGGAAGATCGATTCCACCAGTTCGAAGGAGATTTCGCCTGGACGGATATGCAGGTCGGCGAGCGATTCCAGCAGGCTGCCGTCATGCAGCCGCCGGGCCGAAACATTGACCGAGACCTTGGGCACGGCAATGCCGCGAGCGGTCCAGCGCATCTTGTCGTGCAGCGCCGTTTCGAGCACGATCCGGTCGAGCATCTGCACGACATTGATCTCGTCGGCGATGCGCAGGAACTTGTCGGGCGTCAGCAGTCCCTTGGACGGATGCTTCCAGCGCACCAGCGCCTCGACGCCGGTCAGTTCCATCGTCCGGGCGCAGAACTGCGGCTGATACCAGGCGGTGAATTCGCCATTGTCGATGCCGGCGAGGATCTCGTCGGCCGTGCGCTTGGTGTTGATGATATCGGCCTGGAGATTGTGATTGAAGAATTCGAAGCGGTTGCGGCCCATGCTCTTGGCGCGGTAGAGCGCGATGTCGGCATTGATCAGCACCTTGCGCGCATCGACATGGATGCCGTTGGCGAGTGCAATGCCGATCGACACGCCGCAGCGGCAGGAAAAGCCCTGGAAATCGATCGGCTGGCGCATCTCCTCGATGATCCGTGTCGAAAGCTGCGCCATCTCCTTGTCGCCGACGTCGAGGGCGAGGATGACGAATTCGTCGCCGCCGATGCGCGCGACGATATCGCTGCCGCGGACATTCTTGGCGAGCACCTTCGAGGCGTGCACCAGCATCGCATCGCCGGCGGCATGGCCGAGCGTGTCGTTGATGTCCTTGAAGCGGTCGAGATCGATGTGCAGGATCGAGAATTTCTGCCGCTGCTGCCGGCCGTCATGGGTGAGATTTTCGAGTGCGATGTCGAGCTTGCGGCGGTTGGCGAGTGCGGTCAGCGGGTCGTGCAGCGAATTGTGCTCGATCCTGTTCTTGACAAGTTCGAGCTCGATATTCTTGGCGACCGCCTCGTCCTTGGCGGCCTTCAGCCGGATCGTCATCAGCACGTCTTCGGTGGCATCGAAGGCGATGCCCATGATCTTCATCTCGCCGGTCCCCGTCTGGTGGACCTTGCCGACCGAGCGCACATAGCGCACCGAGCCGTCGTCGACGATCACGCGGCAGACGAGGGTGTGCGTATCGCCGTTGCGCTTGAAGTGACGCGCGCTTTCGAGCGCCAGGCTCCGGTCCTCGGGGTGGATGCGGCTAAGCCAGATCTCCTCGGTCATGAAGCCGTTGCGCGGCGCAAGCCCGTAGAGCTCGTGCATCCGCTCGTTCCAGATCGAGCCGCCGAGGCCGGGCCGCGCCTCCCATATTCCGCACTGATAGGAGTTGAGCGCCAGGTCGAGCCGGCTGGAAAGCTCGGCGAGCTGCCCCTCGCGGCTTGAGAGCTCTTCAAGCGCCAGCTCCAGCTCGGCATTCTTGACCTCGCTCATATCCTTGGCCTTGCGCAGCGTGTCGGTGGTCACCGCATCGGCGGTCACGTCCCAGACGATGCCGATCGTCTTGCTGACGCCGCCGGCATCCGTATAGAAGGCGCCGACCGAGCGCAGGTGGCGGATGCCACCGTCGCCAAGCAGGATGCGGTACTGCGCCGTGCAGGCAGCGCCGGCAATGCTGCAGCTGAAGAAATGCACTTCGGCGGTTTCACGATCCTCGGGCAGGATCGACGCCAGCCATTCGTCGAGCGGCCGGCTTCCTTCTGCCGCCGCTTTGCCGTGCAGAGCCGCGGCGCGGGCGTCCCAGAGCAGGCTGCTCGAATGATCCTCCAGCTCCCAGATGCCGATATTGGAGGATTCCAGCGCCAGATTGAGCCGCTGCGACAGTTCCAGCAATTTTGCCTCGCGCCTCTCCAGCGCGGTAATATTGCGATTGCGCTCGCCGAGCAGAAGGGTCGCGAAGAAGATCGGCACGATGATGATGAAGCCGGCGGCAAGGATGATCAGACGCAACTCGGTGCGGTTTTCGGGTATCGCGTTCCAGCCGCTGTTCGGGACCGCGGAAAGCTCCCACTTGCCGCCGGCAAAGCCGATCTTCTGGCGCATCGGATGCTTGTCATCGATATCGGACGAACCGAAGAACGGCGGCGGCAGAGCAGCATTGGTCGCGGCCGCCGCGCCGATATCGCGGATGGCGATCGAAAGATGGTCGAGATGCGGATAGCGTTCCCGGTTCTCGCGGTCGCGTGCCGGCATCAGCCCGGTCGCCTGGTAGAACATCGTCTGGTCGATGGCGACCTCGACTGCCCCCCAGAGCCGCCGCTCGCCGTTCTCCCTGACGAAAACCGGGAAGAAGATGGCAAAGGCGTCGCGGCTATCAATGCTGATCGGGCCGTAGAAGCGCGCCGACTGGTCGCCGGCCGCGCTGGTCATCACCTGGCGGAAGAAGAGAGTTTCGCGCACGTCGCGGCCGATCCGCTCATTGCCGGATTGCGGCGGGTGGATGTCGCGGACGATGAAATCAGGGGCGACGGCGATATGAATGAAGGACGGGTTCTGGATCAGCAGCCAGTTGATCTGGCGCTCCATCTCCTCTCCGTTGGCCGCGCTGAGGGAGATCAGGTTCGTAAGGTCGCGGACGACGCTGAGGTCCAAATTGATCTCGGCCATGACTCGGGCGCGGATCAGATTCGTCTCGTTTTCGGTGCGGATATGAAGTTCGCGCACATAAGACGCAGTATTGGCCCGGTCGAGGCCGAAGCCGACCATGATGACGACGAGGGCGACAAGCGACGATACCAGAAACGAAACGCGAGTATTCTTCAACACGCGCCGCAACTGCTTGCTGTCGCTGAGCCTGGATAGCAAAATGAAACTCCCCTGTTGGCGAGCAACTGTAGGACGCGCGGGTTAATTTACGATTGCCCGCCGGCGATGCCGAAAAATCATGTGAAGGGAAAAACCGCGGGTTAACGCGGTATCTTGATTATATTTAAAATCCTATTCATCAATTGGGCGGGAAAAGCCATTCTTACGGGCAATTTTCGCCATATTCAGGAGCTTATCTGTGGCCAGTCATGTTCTCGTGCAGCGTCTTAAAAGGATTGTCGCCATGCGTTTCGTCGTCGCCACGCTTTTGGCAACAGCAAGCTTCCTGTCACCGATGAGCGGTTTTGCCGAGAGCGCCGATGTCGAGGCGACGATCAAGAAGGTCGACACAACAAACCTCGTGCTGACGCTCGATGACGGCAAGACCTATCAGGCGCCCGAGGAATTCAATTTCGACGGCCTCGAAGCCGGTGTGAAGGTGATCGTCTTCTACACCGAGGTCGACGGCAAACGCGTCATCAACGATCTCGACATCGTCAAATAGGCAGTTCTCTGGAGACTGATCGGGTGAGGTAAGCGCCGATCGCTGCAACCTCCCTGGACCGTACAGGCCAAACAGCTCGTTCGCATCCCAATCCGACCTGTTGAGCGCATCGCTGGCTGGCAATGCCTACAGCCAGACGATCGTCCGCTCCGAGGTTTCGATCCTGATGATCCGGTCCTGCGGGATTGCGCCTTCCGCAGCAGTGCTTTTTGGCAGGTCGGCGATTGTCTGGAAAAGCGTGCGGATGACGCCGCCATGTGTCACGCAAACCGTCGGACGATCGACGGAATTTAGCCATGAGCCGGTCCGCCAGGAGAGAATTTCATAGCTTTCCGCATCATCGCCGGGCGGGATGAAATCCCATTTCGAGGCATTGCGTTCCGCCACCCGCTCACGCTGCGTCGCCTTCAGCTCCTTGATCGTCGAGCCCTCCCAGTCGCCGAAGGAAATTTCTACCAGCCTCGGATCGGTGCGATAGGCAAGCGGTGGCAGGCCCATGGCGGTGCGCATGATCTCCATGGTCGCGCGTGTGCGCCCGAGCGGGCTGGCGACAAAATCGAATTGGTCGATCGTGTCGCCGAGAATCCCGGCAAGCGCGATGCCGTTCTGCCGGGCCTGTTCCAGGCCCGTGGCATTCATCGGGATATCCTTCTGACCCTGCAGGCGGCGCTCGGCATTCCAGGCGGTCTGGCCGTGTCTGATCACGTAGATAAGCACGGTCTCAGCTCCGCTCGAAATGCTCTAGTCCTTGATGACGGAAATGTCGGGCGCGTCGACCGCCTTCATGCCGATGACATGATAGCCGCTGTCGGCATGGTGCACTTCGCCGGTGACGGAGCGCGACAGGTCCGACAGGAGATAGAGGCCGACATCGCCGACTTCCTCGATGGTGACGGTGCGGCGCAGCGGTGCGTTATATTCGTTCCACTTCAGGATGTAGCGGAAATCGCCGATGCCGGAGGCGGCTAGCGTCTTGATCGGTCCGGCCGAGACGGCGTTGACGCGGATGTTCTGCGGTCCGAGGTCGACGGCGAGATACTTGACGCTCGCTTCGAGCGCGGCCTTGGCCACACCCATGACGTTATAGTTTGGCATCACCTTTTCGGCGCCGTAATAGGTCAGCGTCAGCATGGCGCCGCCATCCGTCATCAGCTTCTCGGCGCGGCGTGCGACCGAAGTGAAGGAATAGACGGAGATCTGCATCGTCTTGGCGAAGTTGTCGGCCGAGGTGTCGACATAGCGGCCGGTCAGCTCGTCCTTGTCGGAAAAACCGATCGCATGCACGAGGAAATCGATCTTGCCCCACAGCTTTTCGACGTTCCCGAAAACCTCATCGATGGTGGCTTCGTCGGCGACATCACAGTGGCCGACCAGCGTCGCGCCGATTTCGGCGGCGAGCGGCTCGACACGCTTCTTCAGCGCATCGCCCTGATAGGTGAACGCGACTTCCCCACCCTGCGCATGAATGGCCTTGGCAATACCCCACGCAATCGAACGATTGTTGGCGACACCCATGATGACGCCGCGTTTGCCTGCCATGAGGCCGGATGCTTGAGCCATATTTCGCTCCCTAGGATTCTGATCGATCCTGCCTATGGCATAGGCCGTTAATCGGTTCAAGCTTGGCCGGGATCATCAACTGTTAGGGATCGTAACAAAGGGTGCGAATGTCATAAAAATTTCATAGGAACAGGCCTTCGCGCATGCTCCGCATGAGATCGGTGATTTTATCGTCGGGTTTTTCCCACAAGATAATGCGCAATTCGACAACGAGATCGCCTCTGCCGCCCTCTTCGCGGGGCAATCCCTGACCGGGAATTCTAACCGTCTTGTCCGAGCCGGACCATGCCGGGATCGTCACGTTCAGCGGCCCGCTTGGTCCCTCGATGCGGGCTTCGGTGCCGAGCACGGCATTTTCGATGCTGAGCGGCAGCACGGCGTGCAGATCGAAACCGTCGACCGTGAAGCGCGGATCGGGCGCGATACGAATGTTGATGACAGCATCGCCGCGCTGCAGGCCCGGCAGTTTGAATCCCTGTCCCTTGAGCCTGATCTCGTGACCGTCGGTCGTGCCGGCCGGCAATGCGAAGCCGATTTCGCGGCCCTCCGGCAGGGACGCAGTGATCCAGCCGCTCTTCAACACGTCGTCGATCGTCACCGTCGCCGTCGTCACCTCATCCGGTGCCTTTTCGAGGCCCGTATCCTTGGCACCGGTGAAACGGCGCACCAGTGATGTCAGGATGCTGAGCGGCAGCGACAGGTTGGCGGCGGCATTTGGCCCAGCTTCGCCGGCTTCCTCGTCGCCCTTGGTGTCGGCCTCGGCGGCATCGCCGTCCATGCGCTTGCCGGCGTCGCCCTGGGCGTTTTGTGTCTGCTGATTTTGGGCTTGCTGGTATTGCGTCTGCTGGGCGCGACCCTGCGCTTGGCCACTGGCGGCCGCCCGGGCCTGGGCGCCGAAAATGCGATCCACCATCTCGTCGGCGGCCTCAGCGGAACCTGCCTGTTGCCTGGAGCCGTCGGCGGCAGCCTTCTGGGCGGCGCGCGCCAATTCTTCCATCACGCGTTCGGCATTGGCCTGCGCCGCCTTGGCGCGCACGGCCGCCTCGCGGGCGGCCTGGCGCTGCTGCATGATCGTCTGTTCGTGTTTCTTGGCTTCGGCCATCCGCAGGGCATTGTCGAACAGGCTGCGCTTGCGCGGATCCTTCAGCGTTTCATAGGCGCGGCCGATCTCGGCGAACCGGGCCGTCGCTGTCGGATCGTCCTGATTGTGATCGGGATGGGCTGATTTGGCCATGTTGCGCCAAGCCGCCTTGATCTCGTCTACTGCCGCGTCGCGCTTGACGCCCAGAATTTTATAAGGATCGCGCATGTCAAAACCGCCGGTGTTGCGATGCGGCAAGCCTCGTCCTTGCCCGGCATCCCCGTCCAATAAAACGTGTGTGGCGCCACCCGCCACAAGGCAGGAGGAACCACTCTCAACGCCGATCCTGCGGCGGAGTTGCTAATCACTTGTTATTTCTGTGGAGACATGTGGGGTGTTTCGCGGCGAATGGTTAGCTCTTTGCTAAGCATTGGGCAGAAAGCGGCCGCGCGTTAACCTGTTGGCGACGGCGGCCCGCGTCTTTTCGAACGCGCAAAGGGACGCTGTAATATTTTGAACTACCTTAGGAGGATCAGCTTTCGGGCTGGAAACTCAGAAGCTGCCAGTTGCCGCCGCCGACGAGGCAGGTCTTGCCGTAGAATTTGGCGATGCCGACATAGGAATGCCGGGTCGTGCGGAACTGGCGGCAGACCTGGCCGGACTCGTTGTTCTCGACGATCGTATCGATGACGCCGGCACTGCCCGTCGATGCATTTGCCCAGGGAAGCGGCTGGCCCTCGAGCCTTTGCACATCCGCCGAGGTGACGGCATTGCGCACGGTCATCTCGTCGGAAAGCGTGTCGGTGCTCGGCGGTGTCTGCGGCACGGTGCCGGTTGCCACCGACCGGTCGACCTTGGCGTCACTCAAGAAATCCATACCGCCGCCGACGCAGCCGGAAAGCGATAACATCGCGGTGCTGATGACGAAGAACGCGCGGCTGCGTCGCCGCAGGCCCTTTGTATGGCGAGATGACTTTGTTATGACTTCCACCCTGCATCCTGTCCAGTTATCAAAAGCTGGGCGAGTTTTGAATAATCCGGGGCATTTGAACCAATATGTCGGCAAACGAGTTAACAAGCGGTGACTTTACCGAAAGTGGCGAACCCTTCAAGCTCTTTGCCGAATGGCTGAAAGAAGCCGAGGCGTCCGAGCCCAATGACCCGAATGCGGTGGCGCTGGCAACGGTCGATGAGGATGGTCTTCCCAATGTCCGCATGGTTCTCCTGAAGGGATTCGACGACAACGGTTTCGTCTTTTACACCAATTTCGAGAGCCAGAAAGGCCGCGAAATTCTTGGCCAGAAAAAGGCTGCCATGTGCTTTCACTGGAAAAGCCTGCGCCGCCAGGTGAGGCTGCGCGGCCCCGTCGAGATCGTCACCGATGCCGAAGCGGACGACTATTTCAAGACGCGCGCGCGCGGCAGCCGCATCGGCGCCTGGGCCTCCAAACAATCCCGTCCGCTCGAAAGCCGATTCGCGCTGGAAAAGGCGGTGGCCGAATATACCGCGCGCTATGCCATCGGCGAGATTCCGCGCCCGGCCCACTGGTCGGGCTTCCGCATCCGGCCGACCTCGATCGAATTCTGGAAGGACCAGAAATTCCGCCTGCACGACCGGGTCGAATTCCGCCGGCCATCACCGGAAGGCGAATGGGACAAGGTGCGGATGTATCCGTAACGAGATTAGCGGCTCATCAGCTTCAGCGGTATGCCGGAGGCAAGCGCCGAGACGTAGCGTCGCTTCTGGTAGAAGCCGTTGAGCGAAATGCGCGGGAGATAGCCGGTCAGCTTCGCTGCCGGCCGCCCGGGTTGCGTGGTGACCGCGAGGGTAAAGCCGAGATTGCGGGCGATGCGCGCCTCGCGGGCGGTCGCAGCGTCCGGCGTGCCATAGGGATAGGCGATCGTCTCGGGACGGATACCGGTCACCGCTTCGAGGTAATCGGCCGAAGCCTGCATTTCTATTCGTGCTTCGGCTTCCGGCAGCCGGGCCAGCGCGCGGTGGCTGATCGTATGGGCGCCGAGCGTTGCGAGCGGATGTGCCGCCAGCCATTGCAATTCGCCGGGTCCCATCACCAGTTCGCGGACGATATCCGTCGGCTCGATGCCGTTTTCCCGCGCCAGCAGATCGATGGCGGCGACGGCGCGCGCCTCGTCGGAGCGATGGATATAGGCGGCGAAGCGGTCGAAGGCATGCCATTGCTGCTGCGGGCTGTCGAGCACCAAGCGCTCCATGCCGCGGCCGAAATCGAAGCGGATTTCCGGCACCTGGCGTAAGAGGATCGCCAGCGTCTCCCACCAGATGCTGTGGGAGCCCTCGGCAAAACCCTTGGCGACGAATACCGTGAACGGCGCTTGATGTCGCTCGAATACCGGCAGCGCATGTTCCAGATTATTGCTGTATCCGTCGTCGAGCGTGAAGGCAGCAAACGGCGCTCCGCCCTCGGGCTCCGCCAGCAGCACCGGCACCTCGCCGAGCGGCACGAAACGATAACCCTCCCGCCGCAGCCGCCGCAGCGCCGCGTCGAGAAAGCGCGGGGTGATTTCGAGATGCGCATTCGGCTCGAAGGCCTCTGGCACGTGCGGGCGGACATGATGCAGCGTGAAGACGACGCCGCGCCCGCGCGCTTCGCGCATCAGCCCGGCCGAGGCGAGCAGCCAGGAAACCTCGAGCCCGGCGCCGATCGCTGCGCGTTTTGCCAGTCGCTTGAATTGTCCCGTCATGCGGCGCCCGTCCCTTGCCTTTGCTGGAAACTAGCAAGTGCGACTTAAGCCTTGCTGAATCCCTGTTCGGAACAGGTCTTTGATTTCCTGTTAACCAAGGCAATGAAAAGACTAGAAAAATGATAGGCGTTGCCTCAAAGTCGCGCCAAACTTACGGCTTCTGTCACATTACGGCACAAATGCCGGTCTGACCGAGAGCCTGCATCAAGGGCTGCGCATCAGGGGCCAGCGTATGAGGGGCCAGCGTATGAGGGGAAAGTGCATGAGAAAGCTTTTGGCGGCTGTTTTGACCGTAACGCTTGCCGTTTCGGCGCCTCTTGCGGCCCTTGCCGGCAATGCTTCGCTGATCCTCGATGCCCGCACAGGCAAGGTTCTCGCCGCCGAAAACGCCGATACGCTGAACCATCCGGCCTCGCTGACGAAGATGATGACGCTCTATCTCACCTTTGAGGCGTTGAAACGCGGCAAGATCGCCTGGGACACCCCGATCAGGATTTCGAAATACGCCGCCGCACGGCCGCCGACCAAGCTTGGTGTCAAGGCGGGTGGCACGATCACCGTGCGCGAGGCGGTCTATGGCATGATCGTCAAATCCGCCAATGATGCCGCCTCCGCCATGGGCGAGAAGCTCGCCGGCTCGGAAAGCGGTTTTGCCCGGGTGATGACGGCCAAAGCCCGCCAGCTCGGCATGAGCCGCACCGTCTTCGTCAACGCCTCCGGCCTGCCGGACGGCCGCCAGGTCACGACTGCGCGTGACATGTCGACACTCGCTGTCGCATTGATGAAGAATTATCCGAACGAATACCGGCTGTTTTCAACGGCAAGCTTCAATTTCCGCGGCCGGACCGTGCGCGGCCACAACAATCTCATGTACCGCTACCAGGGCATGGACGGCATCAAGACCGGTTATACCAACGCTTCCGGCTTCAACCTCGTCAGCGCCGTCAGGGATGGCAACCGCCGCGTGGTCGGCGTCGTGCTCGGCGGCCGCACTGCCCGCAGCCGCGACGACAAGATGGCTGGTTTGCTCGACCGCTATCTCGGCCGTGCCTCGTCTTCCGGCGGCGCAAAGCTGGTGGCGAGCGTCGGCGCGAAAGAAACTGTCGAAGTCGCGTCCGCCGCTGACGCGTCCGATGTTCCGGTGCCGCTCAATGCACCGCGCCCGGCCGACGATCTCGCGGCGAAGAGCCTGGCCTATGCCGATGACGCCGTCGTGCCCCTGGATCGTCCCGTCGCGATGGACGAGATCCTGAACGCCGGAAAGACGCCAAAGACAACAGCAGAGAAGGCCAATGGCGACTGGCAGATCCAGATCTCGGCCGCCCCTAGCGCCGATGCGGCGCGCGCGCTTCTCGCCCAGGCGAAGTCGGAAGCCGGCGCGCCGCTCGTTTCTGCCTCGCCTTATACCGAGGCGGTCGGGCAGGGGGCCAACAAGATCTATCGCGCCCGCTTCGTCGGCTTCGCCAGCAAGGATGCCGCCGTCTCGGCCTGCGATGCGCTGAAGCAGCGCTCCTATGACTGCATGCTGCTGCCGGATCGCGGCTGATCGTCGCCCGGCACTCTGGGCAATCCCGTTCTGGACAATTGTTGGGAATCAGCGTCTCCTCCATAAACAAAAGGAGAACGTCCATGCTACGCCGTCTCGCCGATCAATTCGAAACCTCATCCGCGGCCTATGCCGCAGCCAATGGCATCGAGCGTGACCCCGACTGGTTTCTCTTGAAGCTGCAGGAAGAGGTGGGTGAGCTCACCCAGGCCTGGAACCGCCTGACCGGCCGTGGGCGCCGCAGGGACCGGACGCCGGAAGAACTCGACCGCGATCTCGCCGACGAAACCGCCGACCTGCTCGGCCACATCCTGCTCTTTGCCCGCCGCAACGACATCGATCTTGCCGCCGCGATCGAACGGAAGTGGCGGTTTCAGCCGGCGCTGGCGTCGAAGAGCTGATGCAAGGCGCCCCACGTTTACGTGCGGCCGTCAGTCTTCCCAAAGCTTAAGTCAGCCGACCTTATAGCGGTAGAATTTGCTGTCCACCGCCATCAGCGGGAAGGAGCGGGGCAGGGCGCTCTTGGCAATCTCGGTAAAGCCGTTCTTCTCGTAGAAGCGATGCGCGGCGACGAATTTGTCGGTCGTGCCGAGGAAGATATCGGTGAGGCCGGCATCCCTGGCATGGGCAAACAGCCGATCGAGAAGCCGCGCCGCCACGCCATGCTCGCGGCCGCGAACCTCGGCGGCGACGAACATCTTGCGCAGCGCCGCCTGGTTGTTGCCGATATCCTTGAGCCCGACCGTGCCGACGATGGCGCCATCCTTGACGGCGACCCAGAACTGCCCCTTGCCGGACTGATAGAAATCCGGGATGACCCTGAGATCCGGCTGCGCATCCACGGTGATATCGATGCCGAATTCTTCGCGCTGGATCGGCAGGATCACCGAAAGCACGGCATCGGCGTCATCGGCGGTGAAGGTTCTGATTTCGACGTCCGCCATGACGGGTCCTTTCGCCTCAGGTCTGCGTGCCGCCGACCGTCACCTGATCCATGCGCAGGTGCGGCTGGCCGACGCCGACGGGAACCCATTGGCCGGCCTTGCCGCAATTGCCGATGCCGGTATCGAGCTTCATGTCATTGCCGATCATCGACACCCGCTTCATCGCGTCCGGACCGTTGCCGATCAGCATCGCGCCCTTGATCGGCGCGCCGACCTTGCCGTTCTCGATCAGATAGGCCTCGGTGCAGCCGAAGACGAACTTGCCGGAGGTGATATCAACCTGGCCGCCGCCGAAGGAGACGGCATAGATGCCCTTCTTCACCGAGGCGATGATTTCCTCGGGCGTCTTGTCGCCGCCGAGCATATAGGTGTTGGTCATGCGCGGCATCGGCACATGGGAATAGCCCTGGCGGCGGCCGTTGCCGGTGGGCGCCATGCCCATCAGCCGGGCATTCTGCCGATCCTGCATATAGCCGACGAGCTTGCCGTTTTCGATCAGCACGTTATAGGCAGACGGCGTGCCCTCGTCGTCGATGGTGATCGAGCCGCGGCGATTGTCGATCGTGCCGTCATCGACGACGGTGACGCCGGGAGCGGCGACCATCTGGCCGAGAAGGCCGGCAAAAGCCGACGTCTTCTTGCGGTTGAAATCGCCTTCCAGCCCGTGACCAACAGCCTCGTGCAGCATCACGCCCGGCCAGCCGGAGCCGAGCACCACGTCCATCGTGCCCGCCGGCGCATCGATCGCCTCGAGATTGACGAGCGCCTGGCGCAGCGCCTCGTCGGCGCCGTATTGCCAGCTGCCTTCGGCAATGAAATCGCCGAAGCCGATGCGCCCGCCGCTGCCATAGGAGCCGCTCTCCTGCCGATCGCCTTCGCCGACCATGACCGAGATGTTGATGCGCGTCATCGGTCTGATGTCGCGGACGCGGTGTCCGTCGGCACGCAGGATATCGACGACCTGCCAGCTTGCGGCGACCGAGGCCGTCACCTGCCGCACCTTGTCATCCTTGCCCCTGAGATAGGCGTCGATGTCCTGCAGGACCTTGACCTTCTCCTCGAAGCTCGGCTGCCCGATCGGGTTCTCGTCGCTGTAGAATTTCTTGTTGGTGCCCTGGGGCGCTGCCGCATAGGAGCCGGAATAGCCGCGCGTCACCGCGCCGACGGCATCGGCCGCCCGCTTCAACGCCGCCACCGAGAGATCGCCGGCATGGGCATAGCCGACCGCTTCGCCGGCAACGGCGCGCAGGCCGAAACCCTGTTCGGTGTTGAAGCTGCCGCCCTTCAGCCGGCCATTGTCGAAAGTCAGCGCTTCCGCCTGCGCATGCTCGATGAACAGTTCGCCATCATCGGCGCCGGACAGAGCCTCGGCCACGTGCTTGCGCATCGTGGCTTCATCGGCATCGAAAAGCGTCAGGAGATCGGTGGTCATGGTATGGCTCCAAGCATGCGTTCAGGAGTGCACTTACTCCCTAGATAGGGCTCCACATAATAAGGAGTGAAGCCCCGCCGTCGAATTATTCTTTGTTGGGCAGGATGATGTGGCGAGACGGAACGTACCATGCGATGAGCCGGCGGGGAACGGAGAGGGCGCGGCGCAATCTCTTCTCCCCTCGGGGAGAAGGTGCCGGCAGGCGGATGAGGGGGCTGCACGGCAGATCCTTCACGTAAACCCTGTTCCCGGTACGCCAACGATAACGCCGTCTCTCAAGACCCTGAGCACAGTCGAGGCGGTGCCAGCGCGGTCGCAGCTCGCATGGGCTTTGTTCAAAAGACCGGCTTCGCCGGCCCCCTCATCCGCCCTACGGGCACCTTCTCCCCGCTGGGGAGAAGAGGGAATCGAGACGTCGCGACTAGCCTGCGCATCACGGCAGGGCGTCGAAGCCTTCGGCGAAGCCCTTGAGGTCGACGGGGATGCCGATGCCTTCTTCCGGCGTCTGGAAGACGATGAAGGTTGCCTGGGCGCCGCTGCGGAAGGTCTTGAGCAACTCGTCCTCGAGCACGACCTCGGCGTAGCAGCCATCGGCAAAGCAGCGGACGAAATAGGCGCGGCCGATATCCTTGCCGTCGACATTGAGCCCGAGGCCGTTCGGCAGCAGCACGCCGAGTGGCGCCAGCACGCGCAGGATCTTCGACTTGCGGTCGGCCGTCTTCAGGACGACGACGGAAAGCCCGACTTCCGGCCGATCCTCGGCGATGACGTTCTGCATCAGCGCGCATTGTTCGGTCGCAGCCCCGGCCGGCTTGTCGCAGACGACAGACCACGCGCCATGATTGGACTTTACCGTGCCTGGCGCCGGCGGCTGCGTCTGGCCGGGTGTCACCTGTTCGACATTCGGTTTGGCGGCGCTCGGCTGCTGCGGCGCCGGAGCAGGGGTCGGCGCCGGCGCGGCAGCGGGGGGCTTGGCCTGTGACGGCGTGGGTTGCTGCTGTGCGAAAACGGGCGTCGTCGCTGCGGCCGCGATGCTGGCAGTCAGGAGAAGCGACTGCGCGAGGGAACGGAAACCCATGGAAACCTCTGGATATCGAATCATTGCGGCTATTGTTGAAGCTGCCCACCAAAAATGAAAAGCCCCACCCCGTGAAAACCGGGGGACTGCGGCGGAAATTGGACCTTTGCGAAATAATGTGTCGCGCGCGGATTGGCCGGAAAGCCGATTTTTCATATGCTGATGAAAAACTTGGGATGTTTTGCCGTTCTGACCTGCCTATGCTTTGAGCAAAAATGCCGCATAGACAATTGCTCTGACCTGTTGCGGCAAATGCCAAACTGTGGTTTGAAGCGCTGAAGATGGCAAGGATTCTGCGTTCTATTTTGCAGGTCAAGCGCTCGAGGGAGATAATAAGGTGATGAAGAAGGCTTATGCAGCCCTGACCACGCTGGTCTGTCTGCTTTTTGCTTCCGGCACATATGCCGACCAGCCCATGCCGTGGCAGGCAACGCTGCAGCCGGCGGCAACGCCGATCATGCGGGAAATCCATTGGTTCGAACAATATACCCTGTGGTTTATCGTTCCGATCACGCTTTTCGTTCTGGTCCTGCTCATCGTCGTCTGTTTCAAGTTCCGCGCCAGCGCGAACCCGGTTCCCTCGAAGACGAGCCACAACACCCTGATCGAGATTGCCTGGACCGTGGGGCCGGTCCTGGTGCTTCTTCTTCTCGCCATTCCTTCGTTCAACCTGCTGACGGCGCAGCTGACGCTGCCTGAAAACCCCGACGTCACGATCAAGGCGACCGCCACCCAGTGGCAGTGGAACTACGAATATGAAGGTTCGGGCGAAAGCCCGCTGGCTTTCGATTCCTACCTGCTGAAGGATCAGGATCGTGCAGCCGCCGGCAAGGAAGACAAGTCGATCTATCCCAGACTTCTCGCCGTCGATAACGAGCTGGTCCTGCCGGTCAACAAGACGGTCCGCGTTCTCGTGACCTCTGCGCCGACCGACGTCATCCACGCCTTCGCCATGCCTTCCTTCGGCGTCAAGATCGATGCCGTGCCGGGCCGCTTGAACGAGACCTGGTTCAGGGCCGAGCGCGAAGGCCTGTTCTACGGCCAGTGTTCCGAGCTCTGCGGCAAGGACCATGCGTTCATGCCGATCGCCATCCGCGTCGTCTCCGAGGACAAGTACAAGCAGTGGCTGACCGCAGCCGCCAGCGACCTGCCCGGCGCCTACAAGACACTCATGGCTGCAACCGATGGTCCCGCAAAGACCGTCAACGTCGCCGAAGCACAGTAATTAAGGGGATCGGGACAATGGCTGGACCTTCCGCTCACGACGATCATTCTCATGATCACGCCCATCATGACCACGCGCATGATGATCACGATCACCACGATCACGGGCACAAGCCGAGCTTTGCCAATCGCTGGCTGTTCTCGACCAACCACAAGGACATCGGCACGCTCTATCTGATCTTCGCGATCATTGCCGGCATCATCGGCGGCGCGCTGTCGGTTGCCATGCGCATGGAGCTGCAGGAGCCGGGCATCCAGATCTTCCACGGCCTGGCCTCGATGGTCTACGGCTATGAGGGCGATGCCGCAATCGACGGCGCCAAGCAGATGTTCAACATGTTCACGACGGCGCACGCGCTGATCATGATCTTCTTCATGGTCATGCCGGCGATGATCGGCGGTTTCGCCAACTGGATGGTGCCGATCATGATCGGCGCGCCGGATATGGCTTTCCCGCGTCTGAACAACATCTCCTTCTGGCTGATTGTTCCCGCCTTCGCGCTGCTGCTGCTGTCGATGTTCGTCGAAGGCCCGGCAGGCGCCTATGGCACGGGTGGCGGCTGGACGATGTATCCGCCGCTGGCAACGAGCGGCACGCCGGGACCGGCGGTCGATCTGGCGATCTTCGCGCTCCACATTGCCGGCGCCTCGTCGATCCTTGGTGCGATCAACTTCATCACCACGATCCTCAACATGCGCGCTCCCGGCATGACGCTGCACAAGATGCCGCTGTTTGCCTGGTCCGTGCTGATCACCGCCTTCCTGCTGCTGCTGTCGCTGCCGGTTCTGGCAGGCGGCATCACCATGCTGCTTACCGACCGCAACTTCGGCACCTCCTTCTTCTCTCCGGAAGGTGGCGGCGACCCGATCCTTTACCAGCACCTGTTCTGGTTCTTCGGTCACCCCGAGGTCTACATCCTCATCCTGCCGGGCTTCGGCATGGTCAGCCACATCATCTCGACCTTCTCGAAGAAGCCGATCTTCGGCTACCTCGGCATGGCCTACGCCATGGTCGCGATCGGCGCCGTCGGCTTCGTCGTCTGGGCCCACCACATGTACACGGTCGGCCTGTCGCTCGACGCGCAGCGCTACTTCGTCTTCGCGACGATGGTCATCGCCGTTCCGACGGGCGTGAAGATCTTCTCCTGGATTGCGACGATGTGGGGCGGTTCGATCTCGTTCCGCACGCCGATGCTCTGGGCGATCGGCTTCATCTTCCTGTTCACGGTCGGCGGCGTCACCGGCGTCCAGCTTGCCAATGCCGGTCTCGACCGTTCGCTGCATGACACCTATTACGTCGTGGCCCACTTCCACTACGTTCTGTCGCTCGGCGCCGTCTTCGCGATCTTCGCCGGCTGGTACTACTGGTTCCCGAAGATGACCGGCTACATGTACAACGAGCTGGTCGGCAAGCTGCATTTCTGGATCATGTTCATCGGCGTCAACCTGGTGTTCTTCCCGCAGCACTTCCTCGGCCTCGCCGGCATGCCGCGCCGCTACATCGACTATCCGGATGCCTTTGCCGGCTGGAACTATGTTTCCTCGATCGGCTCCTACATCTCGGCCTTCGGTGTGCTGATCTTCCTCTATGGCGTCTTCGAAGCCTTCGCCAAGAAGCGCGTCGCCGGCGACAATCCGTGGGGTGAGGGTGCAACGACGCTCGAATGGCAGCTGCCTTCGCCGCCGCCCTATCACCAGTGGGAACAGCTTCCGCGCATCAAGTAAATTGCGCGGACATCAGGACGCCGCGTTCGATACGGCGTCCTGATGGTAAGACATTCAGGACGGAATGATGACGGTCATCGACAATCACGAGGTGCTTGCAAAGGACGGCGAATTGTCGGAAGCGAGTGCGCGCGATTATTTCGAATTGTTGAAGCCACGGGTCATGTCGCTCGTGGTCTTCACTGCCTTTGCCGGTCTCGTGCTGGCGCCGGGCCACATCCATCCTGTCCTCGGCCTGATCGCCATCCTCTGTATCGCCGTTGGCGCCGGAGCCTCCGGCGCGCTGAACATGTGGTATGACGCCGATATCGATGCGATCATGAGCCGCACGGCCAACCGTCCGATCCCGGCCGGCCGCATCGCACCCTCCGAGGCGCTCGCCTTCGGCCTGGTTCTGTCAGGCTTCTCGGTGGTGATCCTCGGCCTGGCGGTCAACTGGCTCTCGGCCGGCATCCTCGCTTTCACCATCTTCTTCTATGCCGTCGTCTACACCATGTGGCTGAAGCGCTCGACGCCGCAGAACATCGTCATCGGCGGTGCCGCCGGCGCCTTCCCGCCGATGATCGGCTGGGCTTGCGTGACCAACAGCGTGACGATCGAGAGCACGGTTCTCTTCCTCATCATCTTCCTGTGGACGCCGGCGCATTTCTGGGCGCTTGCCCTCTTCAAGATGCGCGATTACGAGGCCGTCGGGGTGCCGATGCTGCCGAACGTCGCCGGCGAACGGGTGACCAAGCATCAGATCGTTGCCTATGCGGTGCTGACCGCCGTCTGCGCGGTGTTGCCGTCCTTCCTCGGTTTCGCGAGCCTCGGTTATGGCCTCGTCGCTGCCGCTCTCGGCGCGATCTTCATATACTGTTCCATCGCCGTCTGGCGCATGCCCGACGGCGATCTGAAGATGATCCCGGCGAAGAAGCTCTTCGGCTTCTCGATCTTCTATCTCTTCGCCGTGTTCTCCGCCTTGATGATCGACCGGCTGGCCTCGCTGCTGGTCTCGCATGCGGGAGGTTGGTTCTGATGGAATTGATCAAGCTCACGGAAGCGCAGCGCAAGTCGCGCCGCAACCGCAACGTCGCCCTCGGGCTGGTGCTCGCCGGCCTCGTTATTCTGTTCTACGCGATCACCATCGTGAAGATCGGCGGGGGAATGGCTGGATGAGCGAAAACGCCGGTACACCGCAGAAGCAGGGCCGCAATAACGGCGCCGTCGTGATGATGTGTCTGAGCTTCGTCTTCGGCATGGGCGCGATGAGCTATGCCGCCGTGCCGCTCTATCGCATCTTCTGCCAGGTGACCGGCTATAACGGCACGACGCAGCGCGTCGACCAGGTGTCGAGCGTCGTGCTTGATCGCACGATGCGCGTCACTTTCGACGCCAATGTCGCGCCCGGCCTGCAATGGGAATTCAAGCCGGTCGAGCGCGAGGTCAATCCGAAGATCGGCGAGACGATCCAGGTCAATTTCACCGCCGAGAATCGTTCGAACGAAACCCAGCGCGGCCAGGCGGTTTTCAACGTCACGCCGGGCGAAGCGGGTGTCTATTTCAACAAGGTGCAATGTTTCTGCTTTACGGAAACGGACCTGAAGCCGGGCGAGAAGCTCGACATGCCTGTCGTGTTCTACATCGATCCCGAAATCGTCAAGGCCGTGGAATCCAAGGATATCCACACGGTCACGCTGTCATATACGTTCTACCCGAAAGAGGGTCCGAAGCCGGTGGCTTCGAATGAGGGTGGAGCGGAGAAGATTGAAAAGAAACTTTGATCAAGGCTCGTTTCCGGCTATGCCGGGAACGGAGTGAAGGAAGACATCCGGGGATAGCTACATGGCCGATGCTCACCAGAAGAATCACGACTATCACATCATCGATCCGAGCCCGTGGCCGATTCTCGCCTCGCTCGGCGCCTTCATCATGGCGATCGGCGGCGTCTGCTACATGCGCTACCTGAACGGCGGTTCCTTCAAGGTTGCCGGCGCGGAACTCGCCAATCCCTGGCTCTTCTACATCGGCTTCGCGCTGGTGCTCTACGTCATGTACGGCTGGTGGGCCGATACGGTGAAGGAAGCCCATGAGGGTTCCCATACCCGCGTCGTCTCGCTGCACCTGCGCTACGGCATGATCATGTTCATCGCTTCGGAAGTGATGTTCTTCGTCGCCTGGTTCTGGGCCTATTTCGACGCCAGCCTCTATCCGAACGAAGCGATCCAGGCCTCGCGCCTGCTCTATACCGGCGGCACCTGGCCGCCGAAGGGCATCGAGGTCCTCGATCCCTGGCACCTGCCGATCTACAACACCGTCATCCTGCTCCTGTCGGGCACGACGGTCACCTGGGCGCACCATGCGCTGCTGCACAACGACCGCAAGGGCCTGATCCAGGGCCTGACGCTGACGGTGCTGCTCGGCGTGTTGTTCTCCAGCGTCCAAGCCTATGAATATGCCCACGCGCCCTTCGCCTTCAAGAATTCGATCTACGGCGCGACCTTCTTCATGGCGACCGGCTTCCACGGTTTCCACGTCCTCGTCGGCACGATCTTCCTGGGTGTCTGCCTGATCCGTGCGCTGCGCGGCGACTTCACCCCAAAGCAGCATTTCGGCTTCGAGGCGGCAGCCTGGTACTGGCATTTCGTCGACGTCGTCTGGTTGTTCCTGTTCTTCTGCATCTACGTCTGGGGCGGCTGGGGCGCACCCCTCGCAGCCGGCTGATCGGGACGGATAAAAATCAAAAAGGCGGGTGCCATTGGCCCCGCCTTTTTTGTTTCAACGCAAACCGGCCAGCCTTTCGAAGGCCGATGGCTCGGGAATGCCGAGATCAAGCTGGTGGCGGATCGCCTCGGCACATTCGAGCGCCGTAAGCACTGACGTATCGACCTCCATGTCATAGATACCGGGACGATGAACCTCGTCCTGCCAGCGCTGCACCGGTTCGGGAACCGATGTCTCCTCGCTGCCGCGCAGGTAGAGGGTCTCGCGCCCTTCCTGTACGACCTCCCGCCGTTGCATGATCGTCTCGATCGGACAGCGCACGCCGACGAACAGCACGGAAAAGTCTTGCAGCCGCCGGGCGCAGTCGCCGAGAATGCCGAGCGGCTGCGAATAGCTATCGTGATGACCGAGATCGGCGACGACATTGAGTCCTAATCCGGCATGGATGGCGATCGATTCATAAAGCGCCGCATAGAGGAACGGCACCAGTTCCTCCAGCTCCCGCCGCTCGCCGCCGGGCCTGAGCCCAATACCGGGCAGGTATCTTTTCGGTGTCATGGCATTGTAGGTGTCGACGCCGAGGTTGATCCAAGGTCCCTCGAATCCTTCCTGAATTGCGCGCGCAATGCTGGATTTGCCGCTTCGCGGCGCGCCGTTCAGGATAATGATCTGTCCGGTATGGCTATCGTTGCTCATCAGTCTTCTTCTTTTGTTTGGCGCGAATCGCTGAGGCGAAACCGCGCAGGCCTTTCCATTCGGGATGCGAATACTTTATGGGAGAGTTAAGGCAGCATTGAAGAAGCCGCGACCGCGAATGCATCTGCGGGAAGGAATGCCATGAACGAGGACAGCGCCCATTTTCCCCCCGTCGATCCGGTGAAGACCGGCATTAAAGGCTGCTGCCCGCGCTGCGGTCAGGGCAAGCTGTTCGATGGCCTGTTGGGCCTCAAGCCGCGCTGCGCCGCCTGCGGCCTCGATTATTCCTTTGCCGATTCCGGTGACGGCCCCGCCGTCTTCGTCATCCTCATCGTCGGCTTTATCGTCATCGGCATGGTGTTGTGGCTGCAGGTGAATTACGGGCCGCCGATCTGGGTGCATATCCTGCTCTTTGCTCCGTTGACGATCGTCCTGTCGCTGCTGACGCTGCGCTGGTTCAAGGGCATCCTGATCGCCATGCAATACCGTCATAATGCCCGCGAAGGACGCCTGAGTGACTGAAATGGTGCATGTAACGCCGCGCCGGCGGCTGCCTGTCTTGACCGGTATCCTGGTGCTGATCGCCCTTGCCATCCTGATTTCGCTCGGCACCTGGCAGGTGGAGCGCCTCCACTGGAAGGAAGGCCTGATCGCCGATATCGCCGCGCGGCAGGCAGCAAGCCCCGTGCCGCTTGCCGACATCGAGGCGATGGCAGCTGCAGGCGGCGACATCGAATACCGCAAGGTCACCGCCACCGGCCGCTATATCAACAACAAGGAGCGGCACTTCTTCGCCACCTGGCGCGGTCAGACCGGCTATTACATCTATACCCCGCTGGAGCTTGCCGACGGGCGCATTCTCTTCGTCAATCGCGGCTTCGTTCCCTTTGACAACAAGGAGCCGGAAATGCGCATCCAGGGCCAACTGACGGATCAGCAGACCGTCACCGGCCTGGCGCGCGAAAAGCTTCCCGGCAAGCCCTCCTGGGTGGTGCCCGACAACGACGTCGCCAAGAACATCTTCTACTGGAAGGATCTCGACGTCATGGCCTCCAGCGTCGGGCTGGAGAAAGCGCGCGTCATTCCCTTCTTCGTCGACGCCGATTCCACCCCCAATCCGGCCGGCCTGCCGATCGGCGGCGTCACCCAGGTGGATCTGCCGAACGACCATCTGCAATATGCTTTCACCTGGTACGGGCTGGCCGCCGTGCTTATCGTCGTCGTGGCGATCTCCTGGTTCCGCAAGGGCGCCAAGACACCTCAGCAATAGTATCACTTCAATTCTCGACCATATTGGGCTAGAGGTCCCTAAATCTCTCAACCCGGAACTGACATGAATATTGCGGCGAAACCTCCTTTGACGATCAGGCTCTGCGGTCCACGCGGCTTCTGCGCCGGCGTCGACCGCGCCATCCAGATCGTCGTGCTGGCGCTGAAATCCTATGGCGCGCCGGTTTATGTGCGCCACGAGATCGTCCACAATCGTTATGTCGTCGAGGGGCTGGAGGCCAAGGGCGCCGTCTTCGTCGAGGAGTTGGACGAAATCCCGGCCGAACATCGCGCCCAGCCGGTGGTCTTCTCCGCCCATGGCGTGCCGAAATCCGTGCCGGAGGATGCGGCAAGCCGTAACCTCTTCTATCTCGACGCCACCTGCCCGCTGGTCTCCAAGGTCCACAAGCAGGCGATGCGCCACAATCGCCTCGGCCGCCATGTCGTCCTTATCGGCCATGCCGGCCATCCCGAAGTGATCGGCACGATGGGGCAACTGCCGGAGGGTTCGGTTTCTCTGATCGAGACGATCGAGGATGCCGACGCCTACGTCCCCGTCGATCCCGATAATCTCGGCTATGTCACCCAGACGACGCTGTCGGTCGACGATACGGCCGGCGTCATCACCCGCCTGCACGAGCGCTTCCCGAACCTGACGGCGCCGGCCGCGGACTCGATCTGTTATGCGACGACCAACCGCCAGGAAGTGGTGAAGCAGGCAGCCCCGGGCTGCGATCTCTTCATCATCGTTGGCGCGCCGAATTCGTCCAATTCCAAGCGCCTCGTCGAAGTGGCGCTCAGGGCAGGGGCGAAGAAATCGATCCTCGTGCAGCGCGCCGCCGAGCTCGACTGGGACGAGATCGGCGCGATTTCGACGCTCGGCCTTTCCGCCGGCGCTTCCGCCCCCGAGGTCATCGTCAACGAGATCATCGAGGCTTTCCGCGCCCGCTTCGACGCCCGCGTCGAACTGGCAGAAACGGTGCAGGAAACCGAAAACTTCCTCGTCAATCGCGAACTGCGCAATATCGAGCTGACGGCGGCCGACATGGCTTTCGTCAACGGCTAGATCGGCCTTTCGGCCTAGCGTCCACTCCGGCAAATCCAATATCAACAAGGCATGAAGGGCGAGACCTCACTTGGCAGTCTATACCGATATCGCCGAAGACGATCTGAAGTGGTTCCTGACGGAATATGACGCAGGCACGCTGCTCTCCTACAAGGGCATTGCCGAAGGCGTCGAAAACTCCAACTTCCTGCTTCACACCTCCAAGGATCCGCTGATCCTGACGCTCTATGAAAAGCGCGTGGAAAAGAGCGATCTGCCTTTCTTCCTCGGCCTGATGCAGCATCTCGCCGCCCGCGGTCTGTCCTGCCCGCTGCCGCTGCCGCGCCGGGATGGCGCGCTGCTCGGCTCACTGTCCGGCCGTCCGGCGGCGCTGATCTCTTTCCTCGAAGGCATGTGGCTGAGAAAGCCGGAGGCCAGGCACTGCCGCGAAGTCGGCAGGGCGCTGGCCGAGATGCATGTGGCCGGCGATGGTTTTGAGCTGAAGCGGGCGAATGCGCTGTCGATCGACGGCTGGCGGGGGCTGTGGGAAAAATCCGAGCCGCGCGCCGGCGAGGTCGAGCCCGGCCTGCAGACCGAGATCCGCAGCGAACTCGACTTCCTCTCCACTGCCTGGCCGAGCGGCCTGCCGGCCGGCGTCATCCACGCCGACCTCTTCCCCGACAACGTCTTTTTCCTCGGCGACCAGCTCTCCGGCCTGATCGATTTCTATTTCGCCTGCAACGATCTGCTCGCCTATGACGTCTCGATCTGCCTGAATGCCTGGTGCTTCGAGAAGGACGGCGCCTACAACATCACCAAGGGCACGGCGATGCTCGAGGGTTACCAGAGCGTCCGGCCGTTGAGCGATGCGGAGATCGCTGCCCTGCCGGTGCTGTCGCGTGGGTCGGCGCTGCGGTTCTTCCTGACCCGGCTCTATGACTGGCTGACGACGCCGGAAGGCGCCATGGTCACCAAGAAGGACCCGCTCGAATATCTCCGCAAGCTGCGGTTCCACCGCCAGATCAAATCGCCCGCCGAATACGGATTGAGCCTATGAAACACGTCGATATCTTCACCGACGGCGCGTGCTCCGGCAATCCCGGCCCTGGCGGCTGGGGCGCGGTGCTGCGTTATGGCGATGTCGAAAAGGAGCTTTGCGGCGGCGAGGCGGATACGACCAACAATCGTATGGAACTGCTGGCGGCGATCTCGGCGCTATCGGCCTTGAAGAGCCCTTGCGAGGTCGATCTCTATACCGACAGCGCCTATGTCAAGGACGGCATCTCCAAGTGGATATTCGGCTGGAAGAAAAACGGCTGGAAGACCGCAGACAAGAAGCCGGTGAAGAATGCCGAGCTCTGGCAGGCGCTGGAGGCGGCCCGCGACCGCCACAAGGTGACGCTGCACTGGGTCAAGGGCCACGCCGGCCACCCGGAAAACGAACGCGCCGATGAACTTGCGCGCCGGGGCATGGAGCCGTTCAAGAAGGGCAAGGCGGTTTCGTTTTAAAGAAGGTGCACATGTCACTCAGCTTTAGGAGTCCGATCTATACCATTGCTATTTTCTGCCTTTTGATTGCGTTTGGCATGTATTGTGGTGCGAGCAGAGCTGTTGCGACCGAAAAACCGGTGCATAAACCCTTCGACGACCGGCCGATGTTGTGTGCCGCTTACTACGGCCATCTCGCTCAGGGATTCAAAGACAAGCGCGAGCCCAAGAAAGCGCAAGCGTATCAAGCCAAGTTTCGCATCTTATACGCGCGCGGCATCAAGAACATGATCGCTAGTGGGAGCACCAGAGATGAGGCACATACCATGACACAGAAATACGCAGATCTGCTTGGCGAACTGGCACTCAAACAGGCTGCCGAGGTCCGTTCAATCGCTTCTATGTGTCAGCGCGAGTTTCCCGTCCCGACCATATGGAACTAGATGCGATTGAGTCCTGCAGCATGTTAGATCCGGGACGAGAGCCGACGACATAGCTTTCGAGAAGGTGCACGTCGGCCAAATTAGTTCCGCGCCGAGCCGAAATTTTTGCAAGCTCCAGCAAAGCACCTCCCGCCAAAAATCTTGGTCGCCTTGAAAGCAGTCGAACTCGTAACCCGGYTCGGTAGCTTTCCAGCTCCTCAAGCCGCCTGCTGCTGCGGCGCCGTTGCGGCGCCCTGGATCAGCCGGTGCAGATATTCGAGTTTTGCCACGACGGGTGAGGACAACACGAAGGGGTAGGAGTCCGGCTGCCCCATGCTGCGCTGGATGGCGTTGATCGCCAGGCTGAGCGGCACCCAGGCGCTGACCAGTTGTTCGGCGCTTCTTGCCCGGTAAGGGATGAAATCCACCTCGCCTGATATTTCCTCATGGCCGCGCGGATCGATGGCGATGCCGAAGGCACGCGCCGTTTCGAGCGTATCAACGATGTGGAGGTAATGCGCGAAGCATTCGGCGAAATCCTCCCAAGGGTGCGACGCCGCATAGGCGCTGATGAAATTGTCCGGCCATCCCAAGGGCGCACCGCCGGCATAATGGTTCTGGAGGGCTGTCGCATAGTCCTGCCGTTCATCGCCGAAGACGGCGCGAAAATCGGCAAGGCCGCCCCGATCGCGCACCAGCTTGTTCCAGATGAAATGGCCGGCCTCGTGGCGGAAATGGCCAAGCAGCGTGCGATAGGGTTCGTTCATCGAGCTGCGCGCCTGTTCGCGCGTCGCATCGTCGGCCTCGGCGGCGCGGATGGTGATCAGGCCTTCCTCATGACCGGTCATGGCCGGCACGATATAACCGTTGCTCTCTATCGAATCCTCGAGAAAATCGAAGACCAGGCCGCCTTGCGGGTCTTGCGCCCGATCGGGATGCGGCAGATTCCAGCGCAGCAGCGAATAAAACAGATGACGCTGGGCCTGGCTGATGCGCCGCCAGCGGTCGATGCCGTCCTGGGTATCGGTGTTCGGAACCAGCCGGTTATGGCGGCAGGCAACGCAGAATTCGCTCTCGCCGTCACCGTCCACCAGCCAGTTGCAGATGTCGAGGCCGGCATTGGCGCAGAAGCGGACGTCGCGATCGGGATTGGAAACGAGCTGCCAGAGTGTCTCGTCGCGCGGCTCCAGCGCATGCATGGCGAGATCGCCGGGCAGGAAGCCGAGGCGATGGTTGCAGCGCACGCATCGACGGTTGTCGAAGTGGACGACCTGATCGCAGTTGTCGCAGGCAAAAAGTTTCATCGTATCTATCTCTGCAGAGCATGAGGGTGACGGATTAAAAATGCCTGCCGCGCGAGGGCGCAGCAGGCATGGTGATAAAGGATGAGCGTCTACTGCGCATTCCTTAAATCGGAAGCACAGCGTCCTTTGCGCGTCTTAGTGCTGTCGCTCAGAGCCGATCGACGGCGCCCTTGAGCTTGTCCTTGACCTTGCCGGTTGCGACTTGTCCCTTGCCCTTGGCTTCCTGGACGGCGCCCTTGGCCTGCATCTCGCGATCGTCCGTCGCCTTGCCGACGGCCTGCTTGGTCTTGCCGGCAATTTCGTTTGCCTTACCGGAAATCTTGTCGCTGGTGCTACCCATAAGTGATGTCTCCTTGGTCGGCATGGGCCTTTTGTCCATGCTTGCCGAAATGAAACGTCACTCTTGGCTATTCGTTCCCGCTGCCGTCAGGCCAGCCTTTCAGGCATGGCCGGCTTCGGCCGAAAGCATCGCAGCGGTCACGCCCATACCGGCGAGCGCCCGCTCGTATTTGTCGTCGAGGCTGCGGTCGAAGATCAGTTCCTCATTGGCCGGGCAGGTGAGCCAGCCATTGTTGACGACCTCGCTTTCGAGCTGGCCGGCCGACCAGGAGGAATAGCCGAGCAGCATCGTCGCCCGCGTCGGCCCATTGCCCTTGGAGATGGCGCGCACGATATCGAGCGTCGCTGTCAGGCAGATGTCGTCGCTGACGGGAATGCTGGAGTCGCTGGAATAATCGTCCGAATGCAGCACGAAACCACGGCCGCTTTCCACCGGGCCGCCGGTCTGGATCGGGAAGTCGCGCGCCCGCTTCGGCAGCACGATCGAATCTTCCTGCTTGATCATGTCGAGATGCAGCAGCACATCGGTGAAGGTGAGGCTCTGTGGCCGGTTGATGACGAAGCCCATGGCCCCGGCATCCGAATGCGCGCAGATGTAGATGACGGTGCGCGCAAAATTGCGGTCTTCCATGCCCGGCATGGCGATGAGGAACTGGCCATCGAAGAAGCCACGTTCCCGTCTGTTCTTCAGCGTCAATAAGGACATCGTTCCTCCTGCTGCTAGACCGCACCAAGGCCTCGACAAAAGAAACATGGGCCAATGTCACACATCAATCAACTGAAAATGAAGATTTATATCGCCGCGACTTCTGGCGGTCTAACAGCACATTCGGTAAACCTTTGTTCCATGATGATTATTTCCTCAGGCCCGCGCAGGCTTTTAATCGCGGTTGTGTCGGTGGCCGCAGCCCTTGTGCCATTTTATTCCGCCCATGCGGAAATGAGCGCCTGGGCGGACAACGAGGGCGGCCGCATGCGCCTCGTGGCGCTCGCGCCCGATGCCGGCGGCAAAATCCGCGCCGCCCTTCAGATCGAGCCGAAACCCGGCTGGATCACCTATTGGAAAGAGCCCGGCGGCAATGGCATTCCGCCCCAGATCACCATCCCGGCGGGCAGTGGCGTCACACTCGATGCCATCGCCTATCCCGTTCCGAAGCATTTTTTCAACGGCACGGTCGAGGATATCGCCTATGACACGCCGGTGACGCTGCCGCTGTCACTGACGGCGGCCGGCAAAGGCCCGGTTACGATCGACGCTGCCGCCTTCATCGGCATCTGCAGGGATATCTGCATTCCCTTCCAGGCGAATTTTCAGCTGAAGCTTGGCCCCGCCATCCAGTCGCACCCGCAAGAGGAGGCGATCCTTCAGGCCGCCGATGCGAAGCTGCCGAAGCCGCCGTCGCAGGATTTCGGCGTGACGGCGCATGCGATGTCGCCCGATAGGAAGACGCTGTCTTTGACACTCGCTCTGCCGGGCGGGGGGGCGGGCGAGGGGAAGAGCGCGCCGGATATCATCGTCACCGGCCCGAGCGGCCATGCCTTCACCAAGCAGATCGGCGGCAAGCGCGACGGCGCCACTTTCAAGGTCGACGTCGCTATCGGCAAACTGCCTGAGAATTACGACATATCCGGCAAGCGCTGGGGCGTACTGGTCATCGACGGCGAAAGGGCGATGGAGACCACTCTTGCCTTTCAATGATGGGCTCCTATAGTCGCCTCGATCCCCTGCTGCGCCCGCCGCCAAGCAGAACCCCCAAAGCCGGAAACCCCCAAGCCAGAACCAAGGAGGTGGCATGAAAGAGGCCGCGGCCGTTGAGAGAACGGATCACTGAGATGCAGATGATGATCGAGGGACAGTCACACTTCCAGCCTTTCGGCTTATCCTATTGGGGTTTCGAAGATCTCAATAAGGGAGTTGGAAGCATGACTGCCTCTTATGAATACCATATCGGGGTCGACTACCACAAATCCTACAGCCACCTGGTGGTTCAGGACAGCAGCGGCAAGACGCTGAGATCCGGCCGGGTGAAGAACGACCGACAGTCGCTCGGCGGGTTTCTCGAACGCTATCGGGAGAACTCGCATGCGGTTGTCGAGGCGACGCGCAACTGGATGGTGATCTACGACTGGCTCGACGACATTTGTGATGATGTCGTTCTCGCCCATCCGCTGAAGGTTAAGGCGATCGCCGACGCCAAGATCAAGACCGACAAGATCGACGCGACGGTGCTGGCACATCTGCTCAGAGCCGATCTGGTACCCGAAGCCTGGGCGCCAAGCGAGAGATCGCGGGACCTTCGCGTCGCGCTGCGCGAGCGGATGTTTTACGTGCGGCTGCGCACGATGACGAAGAACCGGATCGTCACGGTGTTCGACCGCTATCCGGAGCAGACGGCACAGCTGAAGAAGCTCGGTGACCTGTTCGGCAAGGCCGGCCGCGTCCAGCTGGCTCAAGTGAACGTCTCTGAGATCGACCGCATCCAGATTGACCGTGGTCTCGCCTTCATCGGCGACATCGACATGCGGATCAAACAGTCGGAAGCAACGATCCGGGCGATGACCAAGGCCAATGCCAACGTCAAGCTGTTGAAGACGATCCCCGGCATCGGCGAGTTCTTCGCCCGGCTGATCGATGCGGAGATCGACGACATATCGCGGTTCCGCCAACCGAAGAAGCTTGCCGCCTATGCCGGGCTTGTGCCCTCGACCTATTCCTCCGGCGGCAAGACCTTCCACGGCAAGAAGTGGCTGCGCTGGGCCTTCGTCGAGGCGGTAACACCTGCCATCGCCAGCGATCCACAGCTGCGCGCCCAATACGAGCATCTGAAGATCAAAGGAATAAACAAGGCGCGGGTGGCGATTGCGCGCAAGCTTCTGACGATCGCCTTCCAGATCCTGCGTGACCAGCGCGCCTACGAGCCGCGCGGCACCGCCACCATGGAAGGCGCGTCGACGATATCCCGGTTGTCCTGATGGTCGTTTAGCGAGCCCGGCAGAACTGGGCTGCGCTCCTCTAGGAGAATGGGAAACCGGGAGCCGAACGCCACTCTGTGACCGAAGCCCCAGGCATCAGGTCACGCATTGGAGACTGGTTCAAGAACCGAAGGACAGCAAAGCGATCTGTCCGGCGGAAAGAGAGACTTTGCCGATCGGTGCGAATGCCGGTCAAAACTTAACCGAACCCAAGGAAAAGCCGCCAAATGCTGGTGTTCTGCCCCTTGCGTTCTTTCATTGGAGAAGACCATGACCATCGCGATCGGCGACAAGCTTCCTGCCGCCACCTTCAAGGAAAAGACGGCTGACGGCCCGGTTGCAATCACCACCGATCAGCTCTTCGCCGGCAAACGCGTCGTGCTCTTTGCCGTACCGGGCGCCTTTACGCCGACCTGCTCGCTGAACCACCTGCCGGGTTATCTCGAAAACCGCGATACCATCCTTGGCAAGGGCGTCGACGATATCGCCGTCGTATCAGTCAACGACTGGCACGTGATGGGCGCCTGGGCGCAATCATCCGGCGGCATGGGCAAGATCCACTTCCTCGCCGATTGGGATGCCAGCTTCACCAAGGCTGTCGGCCTCGACGCCGACCTCTCCGCCGGCGGCCTCGGCCTGCGCTCCAAGCGCTATTCGATGCTGGTGGAAGACGGCGTGGTGAAAGCCCTCAACGTCGAGGAAAGCCCCGGCCAAGCAACGGTCTCGGGTGCTGCCGCGATGCTGGAACAGCTCTGAGCGTTCATTGCCTGCGTTATGAAGGGGCGGCCGTTCGGTCGCCCCTTTTCAGTTGTGTGGTTGCTCAACGATGGGCCAGGTTATGCCAGGGCGTGCAAAACGGTCTTAGAACCGACCGGCGCGCAAAAATCGACATGCGTCCCTTCGCCTTTCCGAACTATCAATCGTCGAGAAACTCGCTCAGTGCAGCATTGAACGCCGATGCCGACTCCAGGTTGACGATATGCCGCCCAGGCAAGGACAGATGACGGCCCTGCCGCACACGAACGGCGATGCACTCCAAATCGGACGGCGGACATACCGGGTCTTCTTCACCGGAGACGGCAAGCAAGGGGTTGGCGATCCGTGCGATGTCTTGCTGCAAATCAGTGTTGGCCAGCGCCGCGCAGCAGCCAATATAGCCATCAACCCTTGTCGCGGTGAAACGGTCGAGAATGTCGCGCACCATGCCGGGCTGGCTGGCGTTGAACGCCGGGGTGAACCAGCGTTCTGCGGCGGCAGCGGTGAGCCCGCCAAGGCCGTATTCCCGCACGGCCGCCATGCGCGCGCCCCAGCTTTCGGCGGTGCCGATCTTGGCGGACGTCGCACACAAAAGAATTTTGTCCAGACGTTGTCCGGCATGAATGCCCAGCCACTGTCCGGTCAGGCCGCCGATCGACAGACCGCAGAAATGCGTCCGCTCTATCTCCAGCGCATCGAGCAGCGCAAGGACATCATTGCCGAGGTCTGACAGCGCATAGGGCGGCGGCGGGGCCGACGACAGGCCGTGGCCGCGGCGGTCATAACGCAGCACGCGATAGTGCTGCGACAATGCGGCCGCCTGCGCATCCCACATGTGCAGGTCGGTTCCGAGCGAATTGCAGAACATGAGCCACGGTTTGCCGGCCGCACTCCTGTCGCCGTCGATGCGATAGTGCAGGCGGTGGCTTGCGAGATCGAGATAGGGCATGGCTTGACGACTTTCGGTTTTTGAAAATGGCTGGAGGCAATGTCCCGACGATCCGGCCGAACCCTGCTATCCCGATGACGAAGGTCGCCGCAGTCGCGACGCGAAGGCGCCGACGGCCACATCGGGATGGCCATCGGCGGAAGCATGACGCTGACCTGCGGGTATGTTCTGTCCGCCCGCCGGTCAGCGTGCCGACCCTTATGCTGCAGCGAGCAGAACGGCGTCGACGCGGCGGGCGTTGCTGATCGCGAAGACCAGCATGGCGAGCGCCGAGACGGCCGCGGGGATCGCGAAGATCAGGAAGTTCTGCTGCAGCGGCAGCTGTTGGGCCAGAAGCACACCGCCGAGGGTCGGACCGACAATGGCGCCGATACGCCCCACACCGGAAGCCCAGCCCAGCCCCGTCGACCGGACGGAGAGGTTATAGAGCTGCGCGACGCTCGCATAGAGCAGGATCTGCGTGCCGATGGTGGTGGCACCGGCGATGAAGATCGTCAGGAACAGCAGCCCAGCCGGCAGGTTGAAACCAATCAACGCGATCGACAGGGCGGCAGCCACGAAGAAGCCGACGACAACCTTCGGCAGGCCGAACCGGTCGCCCAGCCAACCGCCGGCGATGGCCCCGACCATGCCGCCAAAATTGAGCGAGAACAGGCTCACGAGGCTCGCTCTTTCGGCATAGCCGGCCTCCTGCAGCACTTTCGGCAGCCACGACGACAGCAGATAAACAAGCAGCAGGCAGCAGAAGAACGCCACCCAGAGCATCAGCGTGCGCAACGTGCGCTGGTGGCGGAACAGTTCGGCGACCGATGCGGACGCACCCTTGGATTCGGTGAAGACCAGCATGTCGTCGTTGCCAAGGCGGGCAGACGGATCGATCTTCGCATAGATCCGTCTGGCTTTCTCCTGCTGCCCCTGGCGGATCAGAAAGCCAAGGGATTCGGGCAACTTCCAGAGCACCAGCGGCAGCATCAGCAACGGCAGGGCGGCGATGAAGAACATGGGCTTCCAGCCATATTGCGGGATCATGCCGATGCCGAGCCCGGCGGCAACCATGCCGCCGACCGAGTAGCCGGAGAACATCAGCGCGACGATGGTGCTGCGGAGGCGCTTGGGGGCATATTCGTTCATAAGCGCCACCGCGTTGGGCATCAGTCCGCCGCAGCCGAGACCGGCGATGAAGCGAAAGATTTTGAACTGGTCGGGCGAACTGGCGAAACCGGTCAGAAGGGTGGAAGCAGTGAACAGCACGAAGCTGATCGCAATGCCCTTCTTGCGCCCGATCTTGTCAGCCAGGGAGCCAAAAGCCAGGGCGCCAAACATCATCCCGAACAGCGCCCAGGCCTGCAGCGCGCCGGCCTGCGGTTTGGTCAGGCCCCATTCCGCAATCAGCGTCGGCAGCACGGTGCCGGCGACGAAGACGTCATAACCGTCGACGATCAGCAGCACCGCGCAGAGCGCCACCACCGACCACTGAAACCTTCCGAATGGATTGTTGTCTATCGCTTCATTCACATCGATAGTGCGCATCATGGCTCCTCCCTGAGTTTCTACGCAGTCAGTATTGAGATGTCAGCCGGTATCGCCCCCGGCCACCGGCAGCACGCTGCCGGTGACGTAGGACGCTTCATCCGAGGCGAGGAACAGGATTGGCGCTACCTGTTCCTCGATGGTCCCGTACCGCTTCATGAAACTGGATTGTTTCACCTGGTCGACGACGTCGGTCATCCAGGCCTTCTCCGCGTCCGTATCGCCCGCGACATTGCGCGGAATCCGACGCGGCGGCGCTTCCGTGCCGCCTGGTGCGGTGGCGACCACGCGGATGTTGCGCTCCGCCAGTTCCATGGCAAGCGACTGGGTGATGGCGTTCACGCCGCCCTTGGCTGCCGAATAAGGCACACGATGGATGCCGCGCGTTGCATTCGACGATACGTTGACGATGGTACCGCCGCCGCGCGCGAACAGATGCGGCAGGACGGCGTGGCAGCAATAGAGTGTCGGCATCAGCGAGCGGCGGATCTCCGCGTCGATCTGCTGCGATCCGAATTCCGCAAAGGGGCGCATCCGGATGGCGCCGCCGACATTGTTGATCAGGATGTCGATGCCACCGAAGCGTTGCTCGGCGAAGCGCATCGCCGAAGCCGCCCCTTCATAGCTCTCGAGATCGGCATTGAAGGCGGCGGTTTCGGCGTCCCTGGCTTCGGCTGCAATCTCCGTCACGAAATCGGCTCGGTCGACGAACAGCACCCTGCCACCCTCTGCCGCGGCGCGGATGGCCACGGCGCGGCCGATGCCCTGCGCGGCGCCGGTGACGACCAGCACCTTGCCGTCAAACCGACCGGCGAAGCGCGGCGCGCTCATGCAGCCTCCTTCGCCGCCGCATTGGGCGTGAACTTTTCGTATTGGAAGCTGTTGGGCTTCACGCCGTTGTCGTCGAAATGCTTGCGCACCGCATCGACCATCGGCGGGGGGCCGCAGAGATAGACGTCGACATCGCCGCCATGAAGCAGCTCGGCCGGCATATGTTGCGTAACCCATCCCTTACGCGGATGGCTCGAGGCCTCCTCGGCCACCACCGTGGTGAAGCTGAAGTTGGGCAGGCGCGTGGCATAGGCCGCGATCTCGTCGACGAGAACCAGATCGAGATCGCGCGTCACGCCATAGATCAGATGGATTTTCTGTTCCGATCCAGCGCGGGCAAGAACCTCCAGCATCGAGAGGAACGGTGCAAGGCCGGTGCCTCCGGCTAAAAACAAAAGCGGCCTGCGCACATCCCGCAGATAAAAGCTGCCGAGCGGGCCGGTCAGATTGAGCCTGTCGCCGGCCTGTGCGTCGGCGAGCCAGCTGCTCATCAACCCACCCGGGATCTTCTTGATCAGGAAGCCGATGCGTTGCTCGCCGGGCGCCGTGCTGAACGAATAGGAACGGCTCTGGCCGCTGGCCGGCACATCGATGTTGACATACTGGCCGGCCAGGAACGAGGGAGACGCCCCAGTGTCCACGTCCAGTTCCAATACGATCGCCGCATCGTTGTGCGGCGTCACCTTCGCCACGGTGGCGGCGAATTTCTGCTGCCCGGTTTTGCAGGCCGCCGATGTCGTCGGCACGGCGATGACGCAGTCCGACGTCGGCTTCATCTGGCAGGTCAGCACGAGGCCGCGCTCCGCCTCGTCGGCCGTCAGCGCGTCATCGATATAGTCGTCGCCGAGATCGTAGAAGCCGCTTTCGGCGCGACATTTGCAGGTCCCGCACACGCCGTCGGAGCAATCCATCGGCAGGTTGATCTTGTTGCGGAAGGCGGCATCGAGAACCTTCTCGCCGTCCTTGCATTCGACGAACCGGGTGACCCCGTCCTCGAAGTTCAATGCGATCCTGTAGCTGGCCATGGAGCCCTCCTCATCAATCCCCTGCCGGCCGACGACACCTGTCAAACGTGATAGACGTCGATAACCTGGCGGATGTAGTCGTTCTTCAACACGATCTTCTTGCGCGCGATCAGCAGTGCGTCGTCGTCCTTGCGCAGCGTGGCGAACATGGTGCCGAAGAAGTGGTCGGTCACCTTGTAGCGATGGTTCAACGTGTGGAAGTTGTAGCGCACGTCGACTTCGTCGCCCCGATGCGCCAGCACTTCGAGATTGGTGACATTGTGGCTCGTGCGCGGTTCCGGCGTGGAAGCGCCGGAGCGCTCGGTCTTGATGCGGAATACCCGGTCTTCCAGGCCGTCGCGGTTTGGATAGTAGATCAGCGAAATCTGCGACTGCGGGTCTTCGGTAATCCGGTCGTCGTCATCCCAGGCCGGCATCCAGTAGGTCACGTCGGGTGCATAGCAGGTCAGCCATTCGTCCCACTCGCGATCGTCCAGGAGCCGCGCTTCCCGATAGAAGAACGCGCAGATGGCGTCATAGGAAATGGTCATGCGACAACTCCGTTCTTTTCAGCGGACAGCGCCTGGCGCATCACCTTGGCCCAGTACTCGTGCTGGCGGACGAACAGGCCTTCGTCCTCGCTGCGCTCGCCGGACAGCAGCGGCTCGATGCCCATCTGCTTGGCGTTTTCGTCCGGACCGTCGATCCACAGCGGCGCGCCCCGCGACAGGTCGTTCCAGAGCGCTGCGGTGCCGGCATAGCCGGCCTGGCAGGCGCGGAATTCCTCCAAATCGTCGGCCGTGCCCATGCCGGACACGTTGAAGAAATCTTCATATTGGCGGATACGGAGCTGGCGATCAGCCTCGCTTTCGCCCTTCGGCGCAAAGCAGAAGATGTTGATTTCGGTCTTGTCGACACTGATCGGGCGGGTCACGCGGATCTGCGTGCTGAACTGGTCCATCAGGAATACATTCGGGTAAAGGCAGAGGTTGCGGGTCTGGTTGACGATGAAATTCGCCTTCTCGGCACCGACGCGCGCCGCGATCTCGTCTCGCTGGTCGTAGACCGGACGCACCTCGGGGTTCATGGTGTTGGTCCACAGCAGGATGTGACCGTTCTCGAAACCATAGACACCCGCGACCGAACGGCTCCAGCTGTTGGCGTCGACCGCCTTCGTGCCCTCTTCCTTGCGCCGCCCCATCGTCGCGGCATAGTTCCAGTGGACGGAGCTGACGTGATAGCCGTCGCAGCCGTTTTCCATCTGCAGCTTCCAGTTTCCGTCGTAGATGTAGGACGAATTGCCCCGCAGCACTTCAAGCCCGTTCGGCGCCTGGTCGACGATCTGGTCGATGATAACCTTCGTCTCGCCGAGATAGTCCTCGAGCGTCGCGACCGCATCATTCAGGCTGCCGAACAGAAAGCCCCGATAATTCTCGAACCGGGGAACGCGCTTGAGGTCGTGCGAACCGTTCTGCGCGAACTGAGGCGGATACTGGGTGGTCTTCTCGTCCTTGACCTTGAGCAGCTTGCCGGCGTTGGAAAAGGTCCAGCCGTGGAAGGGGCAGGTGAAGCTGCCCTTGTTGCCGTGCTTGCGGCGGCACAGCATCGCGCCACGGTGGGCACAGGCGTTGATGACCGCGTGCAGTTCACCGTTCTTGTCGCGGGTGATGACGACCGGCTGCCGGCCGATATAGGTCGTGTAATAATCGTTGTTCTCTGGGATTTGACTCTCATGGGCCAGATAAACCCAGTTGCCTTCGAAGATATGCTTTATCTCCAGCTCAAAGAGGTCTTCGTCGGTGAAGATGTCCCGGCGGCAACGGAATAGACCGGCTTCCTTGTCGTCCTGCACGGCAGTGGCGAGCAGATGATCGAGTTCTCTTGCTTTGTCGATGATCGCAGACATGGCTTCTCTCCCGCAAAGTGCGCGGTAACCGGCGCAACCCTTGCAACAGTGTCGATGATGACGATGATATGCGGGCTGGCGGCTATTCAGCCGCCGCCCTTGCCGTTTACGCGGCGGCGCGTTTGCGCTGTTCGTTGATCTGGTTGTCGATGCCATCCACCAGAGCGGTCAGATGGATGTCGAACGTGATCTCGGCGAACGGGCCGCTCAGACCATTGGCCTTGATGCTGGCCTCGTCGCTGCGCTCGATCACGGCCGGAACCAGGCCGTCTCGCGTCGCATAGGCAAAATCATCATTGACCAGCGGATCGCCTTCGATGTTGATCTGGGTCGTCAGCTTGCGATGGCCGTCGGCGCTGATGAAGAGGTGGATATGCGCCGGGCGCTGGCCATGGCGGCCGAGGGCGGAAAGCAACTGTTCCGTCGGGCTGCCCGGTGGCACGCCATATCCGTGCGGCACGATGCTCTGGAATTTGTAACAGCCCTTTTCGTCGGTCACGATCGTGCGGCGCATGTTGAACGGCGCCTGCTTGCCGGTCGGGTCGAAGTGTGAATAGAACCCGCGGGTGTCACAATGCCAGACTTCGACAGTCGCACCCGGCTGCGGCTTGCCGTCAGAACCATACACGGTGCCGTGCATGATCAGTGTGTGACCATTGGCGTCGGTGCCGTCATCGAGACGGGCAAAGCCATGACTGACCGGTGCGCCGGCCACATAGAGCGGCCCCTCGATCGTGCGCGGCGTCGGGTTTTCGATGCCGAGCGCCTCATCGATCGCGTCGAGGCGTTCGTCGAGGAAATGATCGAGACCGAGACCGGGCGAGATCAGGCCGGCCTGGCCGGCGGCGCCGATCTCATTGAGCCAGGCAATGCCGGTCCAGTATTCGTCGGGGGTGATGTCGAGATCATCGATCGCCTTGAACAGGTCGGACATGATCCGATGGACGATGAGTTTGACGCGCGGATTGCCGCCGTCCTTGTCGAGGCCGCTCAGGACGCTCAGAAAATCCTGAATGTCGGGCCTGCCGAAAATCTTCACGCTCATTTTTTCCTCCTCTTGCATTGTTCAGAAAGTCGATGCGGCTCCCGTTCCCGCGCCGAACACGGCGCTAGGTATCGTCCTCGCGGATCGCCGAGGGATGCCGCAGCAGCGGCGTTACTTCGATGTCCATGAACTTGAACAATGGCAGCCCCGACAGGATCTCGTGCAGCTCCGTATTGTCCTTCACGTCGAAGATGCTGTAGTTCGCGTATTCACCGGCGATGCGCCAGATATGCCGCCATTTGCGGCTGCGCTGCAGTTCGTGCGAATAGGCCTTTTCCCGAGCGATGATCTCCGCCGCCTCCGCCGAGGGGAGATCATGGGGAATATTCACATCCATCCTCACATGGAAAAGCATGGTCGCCTCCCTTATCCGGCAATGCTGATCGTCTTGCGCATCCTGCCTCGAACAAAGAACGCCACACGATCCTCGTCCAGTTCGATCCCCAGTCCCGGTCCCTGGGGAACGGTCAGTTCGAAATCGCTGTAATCCAAGGGCGTGGCGAGGATCTCTTCCGTCAGCAGCAGCGGACCAAAGAACTCCGTGCCCCATTGCAGATCCTTCACGCCGGCCATCAACTGCGCGGCAGCGATCGTGCCGATCGGCCCTTCGAGCATGGTGCCGCCATAGACACCGATGCCGGCCGTCTCGGCGATGGCGATGACCTTGGCGGCGGCGAACAGGCCGCCCGCCTGCTCGATCTTGATCGAGAATACGTCGGCTGCGTGCGCCGTCACCGCTTCGAGTGCGCTTTCGGGACCGACAAGCACTTCATCGGCCATCATCGCGATCGGTGACACTCGCGTCAGCCGGGCAAGCGGCGCGACGCCGCCCACCGGCTGCTCGACCAATACGCAACCCGCATCGCTGAGTGCCGCAATCGCATTGCGCGCCTCGCGCTCCCGCCAGGCCATGTTCACGTCGACACGAACCGAGGCCATGTCCGGCAGCGCCTTGCGTATGGCAGCCACGTGGCGGATATCCTCCTTGATCGACTTGACGCCGATCTTCAGTTTGAAGTCCTTGTGGCGACGTCGGTCGAGCAGCGCCTGCGCCTCATCGATGTCCTTTGCGGTATCTCCGGATGCGAGCGTCCAGGCAACCGGCAGTTTCTCACGACGTCGGCCGCCGAGCAGTTCCGACATCGGCACGCCGAGGCGGCGGGCTTGGCAATCCAGCAACGCGGATTCGACGGCGCATTTGGCAAAGTGATTGCCCTTTACCGCCTTCCGGACGCGATCCATCGTCGCCTGTACGCGCGTCGGATCGCAGCCGAGGAGCAGGGGCGCGATATATTCGTCGATCGTGAGTTTCATGCCTTCCGGGCTCTCCGGTCCGTAGGCAAGTCCGCCAATGGTCGTGCCTTCACCCAGGCCTTCGATCCCATCGGAGCAGCGAACACGCACGATCGTCATGCTCTGGCGGTTCATGGTGACCATCGAGAGCGTGTGCGGCCGGATAGTCGGCAGATCGAGTATAGTAGCCTCGATGGAAACGATCCGAATTTCCGCACGCACCGCGCTTCCTCCCTTTATTTGCAGGAAGGTTAGCCCTCGTTTAAGGTAAGGTCCAAGACCATATAAGTCGGAATCTATACCTGGGAGGTATAATAGGAATGGAGCTGCGCCAACTCCGCTACTTCGTGGCGGTCGCCACCGAGCGCAATTTCTCGCGCGCGGCGGAAATTCTCCACATCGCGCAGCCACCGCTCAGCCGGCAAATCCAGCAGCTGGAGGAAGAACTGGGCGTCAACCTGATCGACAGGTCCAAGCGGCCGTTGAGCTTGACGGAGGCGGGACGGTTCTTCTTCGATCAGGCCTCGCAGATCATGGCCCGGCTCGAGCATATCCGTGATCAGACCCAGAGAATAGGAAAGGCCCAGCGCGAACGGTTCGTCATCGGCTGCGTCGGCTCCACCCTCTATGGAGGTATGCCGGATCTCGTCAGGCGCATGCGGCAGCGCTGGCCTGATCTCGATATCGAGATCCGGGAAATGATGTCGACGGAACAGGTGACGGCGCTCAAGGAGCGACGCATCGATCTGGGTTTCGGCAGGGTGCGCTTCAACGACAGGGAAGTCGAACGGCTGACGCTCCGAGAGGAGCGGCTTGTCGTCGCCTTCCCGAAGAGCCATGCCAAATCCATCGCCAAGGAGCCCATAGGGCTTTGCGAGCTGGAGGGGGAATCCCTGATCATCTATCCCTCGACGCCCCGGCCAAGCTTTGCGGACGAGACGCTGAACCTGCTCGGCGAGATCAACGTCAATCCCGGACATGTCGAGGAGGTTCGCGAAATCCAGACGGCGCTGGGCATGGTCGCAGCCGGCGCCGGCCTGTGCATCATTCCCGCGGCCTCGCAGCGCCAGCGACCGGACGATGTCTGCTATCGCATGATTGCCGACGAGAGGGCGACCTCACCCATCATCATGAGCTACCGGCGCAACGAAGCCGGCGGCCGGATCGAATCGATAAAGCAGATTATCCGCGAAATGTATGCCGACAATCCTCCCTGGCTCCAGCTCTCCAATGTCCGTCTGGACGCGCTCGAGAGTTGAGGCAGGCCTGCGCTTCGGCCTGCTGCCATCCACTCACTTCCGGGTGCAGCACTTCGAGCCCCAGGGAGGCGCGCCCGACTGGCATGCCGGACCGAACGATCTGTTGGCAGAAGGCGGCAAACAGTTCCTTGACGCCGTTATGAGGCGCGTCATTTGCCAGCCAGCGTGCGATATCTTCCATTCTGTCCGGCCTCGCTTCGCAAGGTTAAGTTCGGATTTCGAACCAGCCCGCCGTGGCACGAATAATGCTCCAGAGTTTGCCTGGAAGCGCGATCTCCGAAACCGTGAGTGGGCTTAGCGCAATGTCGATTTCATGACTTCTTTGGTTCTGGGCGAGTTCAACCCATTCCGGATTCATCACCAGCCCCTGGCCGACGGCGACGAGCGACAGGCCAAATTCGAGGGCCCTTTCGGCCTCATCGGGTTTTCTGATTTGGCCGGCGGCGATGACGGGTATACGGCCCTCGACGCGCTCGGCAATGAGCTCAGCGATGGAACGGCCGCCGGCATCGTGGATAGGTTTGGCATGAAGCACGCTCGAGAGCGACACGTGCATGTAGTCCACACCGGCGACGACGAGGCGATCAATCAGTTCGTAGGTGTCACTGAGCCGAAGGCCGCCTTCACCAGATTCCTCAGGCGAGATCCGGTAGCCGAGCAGAAAGGGGCGCTTCGCGTGCGTATCGATGATCCGCTTTACCTCTTGAGCGACGGCGAGCGGAAAGCGCATCCGGTTCTCCAGCGAACCGCCCCATTGGTCCTCTCGCTGGTTAGATAGCGGTGAGAAGAAATTCTGAATCAGGAACCCGTGCGCCCCATGCAACTCGATGCCGTCGAAGCCTGCCTCGATTGCGCGGCGTGTGGCCTCGCCGAAAGCAGCCACGACATCCCGGATTTCATCGTGAGTCAGCGCGCGCGCTGTCATGTTGCCATTGTTGAATGCACCCGCAGCAGCCTTGACGGCGCTCGCGCTGACGATCTCGCCCCCTGGAACCAGTTCGGGCACGGCTTTGTTGCCTGCATGGAAGATCTGGAGGATCGCCGGCGCGCCGCCACTCTTGGCCGCCCCTGCCAGCCGGCGCAGGCTCGGCGTGAAGCTATCGTCGCAAGAAGCAAACTCGCCCGTGAAGCCGACGCCATTCGGCATCACGTGGGTGCAACCGGTAATCACCAGGCCGACGTCCTTTGCTCTGCGACGGTAATACGCGACCTCTTCCTCAGAGACCGTTCCGTCCTCATTGCCCGACCATGTCGTCATGGGGGCCATGACAATCCGGTTGCGAAGGGTGATCCCCTTGGCGAAAGCGAACGCGTCGAAGAGTTTCGGTTGTGTCTTGCTCATGATCTCGTCGTCCTCGCACCGCTCCAACAGCATGCGGTGTCGAGCAACTAAATAATGGAGGACAGGCATGCCGATTAGCCGCTATAATCTGCATGAACTTAGAAATGGGGTTTATGAATGAGAAAAGGTGATTTCAGCGAGCTGGCGGCATTCATCACCGTCGTGGAGGAGGGAAGTTTCACGCGCGCGGCCGCGAAGCTTGGCCTCTCTCAGTCCGCACTCAGCTATGCTGTTCGAATGCTCGAGCGACGTCTGGATGTGCGGTTGATTTCACGGACGACGCGCAGCCTTTCGACGACAGAGGCGGGAGAACGGCTGTTTCACAGCCTGCGTCCCGCATTTGATCACATCGACAGCGAGATTGCCGCGCTCACTGCCCTTCGCGACAAGCCCGCAGGCACGATTCGCATCACCACCTTTCGGCATGCCGCCCGGATGGTGCTCTGGCCCGCATTGCTGAAGCTCGCGCCCGAGTATCCGGACATCGTCGTTGAGATCAATGTCGACGAAGGGCTCACGGACATTGTCGCTGGCCGATTTGACGCGGGCATACGGCTCGGCGAACAGGTCGAGAAGGACATGGTCTCGGTGCGGGTGAGCCCCGAGGTTCGAATGGCGGTTGTCGGATCGCCCTCTTATTTTGCCAACCGTAAGCGCCCGGAAACCCCACGTGACCTGAACAGTCACGCTTGCGTAAGCTATCGGCAGAGCAGGGGAGGCGGTCTCTACGCCTGGGAGTTCGAGCGCGACGGCATCGAGCTGGAGGCGCGCGTCAGCGGATCGCTTATTCTCAATGACAATGAGATGCTGGAAAACGCGGCCCTCGATGGACTGGGGCTTGTTTATGTCTTCGAAAGTCAGGTTTCTCACCATGTGGCCGAGGGACGTTTGATCCGAGTTCTGGAAGACTGGTGTCCGCCATTCCCGGGCTATCACCTCTATTATCCAAGCCGGCGGCAACACACCCCGGCCTTCTCCCTCCTGGTCGAGGCACTCCGTTACCGGGGACCGTAACGGCATTCATCAATCCCATTTCTAACCCCATGCAGAAAATGGGGCCTAATCGCTGGTGCTGCGCTGCTTATCTCACCTCACGAGGACGGGCGCAAAATCACTGTGCCGGCGAGGTGATCGAGATCGCCACGGCTCGTCCCTCCTTCGATGAAAAGACGGCTCTGCCGCTAAAGTTCAGGAGACGACCTATGGACAAAAACAAGCCAAATGCGGGTTCCAATGCCAACGAGCATCCGGGTGTTGCTCGCCGCGACTTCTTGATCAACTCGGCGCTCGCCGGGGCAATGTTGACCGTCGCATCGCCGGCCTGGGCCGCTTCGTCGGATCAGCCCCAGGCAACCAAAAGCACTCCCCAGGCAGGACAAGCCCAGATGAAAACCCGGAAACTCGGAACACTGGAAGTCTCGGAAATGGGAGCTGGATGCATGAGCATCAGCGCCAATTATGGGCCGGCCGCCTCGACAGCCCAAGGCATCGAGACCATCCGCGCCGCCCACGAAAAAGGCGTTACATTTTTTGATACCGCCGAAGTCTATGGGCCGTATACGAGCGAAGAGCTTGTTGGGGCGGCGTTGGCACCGATACGCGATCAGGTGAAAATCGCCACCAAGTTCGGCTTCGCAATTGACGGTACGGCCGGGCTGAACAGTCGTCCGGAACGGATCAAGCAGGTGGCGGAGGCTTCGCTCAAACGCCTGAAGACCGATCGCATCGATCTCTTCTATCAGCATCGCGTCGACCCCAACGTACCGATCGAAGATGTGGCTGGTGCGATCAGGGAGCTGATCCAGGAAGGCAAGGTTCTGCACTTCGGTCTCTCCGAGCCGAGCGCCGGGACGATTCGCCGGGCACATGCCATCCAGCCTGTGACGGCGGTCCAGACCGAATACTCCGTGATGGAAAGGAGCCCGGAACGCAATGGCGTTCTCGCTGCATGTGAGGAGCTTGGCATCGGCTTTGTCCCGTGGGGTCCCATGGGAATGGGTTATCTCACAGGGAAAATCGACGCGAGCACAAGGTTCGACCCGAAGACCGATCTCCGCTCGACATTCGATCGCTTCAGCCCTGAAAACCTGGCAGCCAATATGCCGTTCGTCGCGTTGTTGAAGCAGTTCGGCGAAAAGAAGGGGGCAACACCCTCTCAGATTGCCCTGGCGTGGCTGCTGGCGCAGAAGTCGTTCATCGTTCCTATCCCAGGCACGCGCAATATCGATCATCTGAATGAGAACCTGGGTGCACTTCGGGTCGAACTGACGCCTGACGACCTCCGCGCGTTCGGGACTGCCCTCGCGGCACTGACCGTGCATGGCGGACGCATGAACGAAATGCAAATGGGTCTGGTTGACCAAACAACCTAAAGCGCGTCGCGATCTTTCCGACCTCCAGGCGCCGCGCGTTTTTCAGACGCGCGACGCTGCAGCACTTTGAATTGCTGCAGCAATTGCCGGATTAAGAAGCCCGCTTTCTAAGCCCATGCAAATACCACCGCCTAATCTGATCGGCTTCGCCGGACTACGGTGTCGTCGATTGTCTGTGTCAAATCCCGCTCCGGCAAACCAAGGGAATCCTCTATGGCTGACGCCAGATCCAAAAAATCCAATGAACCATTCGCCGCAATCCAACGTCTTGTCGTGACCGTGGCCGCTATCGTCTTCAGCGTCTTCGGCCCATTCAGTTCTTCGGCAATGGCGCAGGCAACCGGAAACCGAGCAACCTTCCCAAAGAATTTCGATGAGTATGTCCACTATGCGACCTACGACCGTGGCTCTTCCAGGGAGGAGGCGTTTGCAACGCGCGAAACTTTGGAGATCGCGAAGTCCGGCCGACCGCTGCCGCCCGGCACGCAATTGGTCCTGGGCATCTGGGCTGACTACAAGCTCACCGGCTATTTCGTCATGGAGAAAGGTGTGGACTGGGGTCTCAGCGTCCCGGAGGAGCAGCGCACCGGAGACTGGCATTTTCAGCAGTTCGATACCAACATGCAGGTCAGTCGGACCGCGTTCGCCGAGCGATGCCAATCGTGCCACGGGTCTCAGGCAGATAATGACTTCATGTTCACGACCGACAGAATGCGGGCTTACGTCCCTTGAAGCCGCTGTTTCTCTTGCGGTTGATCCTCGATGTCTTGGCGGCCGGCCTGTTGCTGGCCGCTCTGGCTTACAACTGGCTCGGCAATGCGGCACACGAGATAATCGGCACAGGCATGTTCCTGCTGCTGATCAGCCACAACATTTTCAATCGCCGTTGGTACGGCATGATCACGCAGGGCTGGCGCGAGCCGCGCGGTATCGTCGCCAGGGTGATCAATCTCTCGCTGCTGATCACCATGCTGACCTTGCTGGTAACCAGCATAATCATCTCACAGACCGTCTTTGGCTTCCTGTCTTTGACCGGCACCTTCACCTTGCGCCAGATCCACGCGTCGGCGGCTTATCTGGCGCTGCTCATGGCTTCCATTCACCTGGGTCTGCACTGGTCGATGATCATCGGCGTGGTGAGCAGCAGGTTCGGCATGACGGCCGAGGGCAGACTGCGGACGCTTGTTTTGCGTGTGGTCGCCATCACCATCGCCGTCTATGGCGTTCAGGGCTTGCTCACGATCGATGTCGGATCAAAATTGTTCATGCAAATGAGCTTCGACTTCTCGGATTTCCAGACTGCGACGCCGGCCTTTTTCCTGCATCACATAGCGATCATTGGGCTTTTCGTGTTTATCACCCACTATGGCCTGAAGCTGATCAGGGGCCGAAAGCGCCGGACGCGTACTGTCGGCCATAAAGCAGTTGAACGCGGGTCTATTTAGAAACCCGCTTTCTAGCTTCATGCAAATTATGCATTCTAATCAAATAGACCGAGCGCATCTATCTTCCTGTCTGTCGAAACAGGGAGTTAAGCGTGAGCAAAGTTTGGTTCATCACAGGCGTGAGCAGCGGCATCGGCGCCGGGGTCGCCAGAGCGGCATTGAAGGCTGGCGACAAGGTCGTTGCCACCTCCAGAAATCTCGACAAGGCCCGTGATGCCTTGCGCGACGTTGCTGGTGACGATCTTGCGTTCATCAAGTTGGACGTGACCAGCGAAGCACAGGTCAAGGCTGCTGCAGAAGACGCCGTCGCGCGGTTCGGACGCATCGACGTCGCGGTCAACAATGCCGGCTATTGCCTGCTCGGCAACTTCGAAGAGCAGAGCCTTCCCCAGATCGAAGCCCAGTTTGCCACCAATTTCTATGGCGTTGTGCATGTCGTGCGCGCCGTGCTTCCGGTCATGCGCAGGCAGCGGTCGGGTCACATCATCAACATCGGCGCCGCAGCCGGCGTCATCGGCCTGAAACACTGCGGTGCCTATTCCGCCACCAAGTTCGCGATCGAGGGTCTGGCGTTTTCCGTCGGGATCGAGGTCGAGCCATTCGGCGTCAAGTTCACGACCGTCGAACCCGGAGCCTTCCGCACGGATCTGCTGGACAGCCAGAATGTTCGTTACGTTCCCCGAAGCGGCATCGAAGACTATGCCGGCGATGCAACATCCGAGGCCACCTGGTCGAGCTTCCATGGCGTGCAACCTGGCGATCCCGACAAGCTCGGCGCGGCCGTCGTCACCGTCGCCGCCATGGAAAATCCGCCGAAGATATTCGTCGCCGGAACGGATGCGATCGCCATGATCGCGCCCGGCATAGAAAGCCGTCTCAGCGACATGCGAACCCATGACGAGCTGTCCAGATCAACGGACGGATCTCTCTGATCATCCTCAACTCAAAAACCAAAGGACCCGACACAATGAAGAAGATCGCTTTCGGTGTGGCTGCCGCCATCGCCTTGACCCTCACCACGACCGCCTTTGCCCAGGATTCGCAGGCCCCCGGCTACATGATTGCGAATTATACGATCAAGGATCAGGCCGGCTACAACAAATATATGGAAGAGGCCGGTCCGCTCGCTCCGAAATTCGGCGGCAAGATCATCGTGTTCAATCTGAATGCGACGGCGGTGGAAGGCGAACCGAAAAAGGTCATGGCCATCGCCGAGTTCCCAAGCGTGGCTGACGCGCAGCGCTTCTACAATTCTCCGCAGTACACGGCCGCGCGGAAATTTCGCGTCGCGTCGACCGAAGGCTCGGTCATCATCACCGAAGGCTTCGTTCCTCCCAAGCAGTGAACGCGGACAGTGGCAGAGGGTGCCGACACCCCTATCCGGTGCCCTCTGCCTCCATTGTCCCGATAACGCAACGTCTCAAGCAAACAGGAGCCTGATATGGCCAAGCAAACTGACACGATCGTTTCACCGGAAGGTGCTTTCAACAGCCGCCGCCAACTTCTGAAAGCCAGTGCGGCACTCGCGACGCTGCCTCTCATGGCAGCGGCCGCGACCAGTGCGCAGGCCGCAGATACCAAGGCGGCGACGGCTGCGACAGCGCCGGATGCAAACTCCGAAGCGTTCATCAACGGCATGGCCGACCTGATGGCGCATTCGACGCGCACACCGGTTCTGCGGTGGCCGAACGAATACGGCATGGATTATGAGGAAATCTTCTTCCCGGCGATGGACGGCATCACGATCGAGGGCTGGTTCATTCCAGCCGCCGGCTCCGACAAGTTGCTCATCATGAACCACCCGATGCCCTGCAATCGCTACGGCTATCCGGGGCATATGGCGCCCTGGCAGGACTTTGGCGGCTTCGAGGTGAACTTCCTGCCGGAATACAAGATCCTGCATGACGCAGGTTACAGCATCATCACCTATGACATGCGCAACCATGGCCGCAGCGGCACCGGAAGCGGTGGCATCAATGCCCATGGTACGCTGGAATATCGTGACGTGATCGGATCGCTGCGTTACGCCAAATCGCGGCCCGACACCAAGGACATGAAGACGGCCCTCTACAGCCGTTGCCTGGGCGCCAACTCTACCATCGTCGGCATGCACAAGCACCCGGAAGAGTTCAGCCACATCAAGGCGATGATTGCGCTGCAGCCGGTAACGCCTGCCGTCTTTGTCCAGACAGCGATGGAAAATCAAAAAATCGCCAACGGTGTCGAGCTGTTTGATGCCGCCTACTACAAGCGGACCGGCTATCATCTCTCAGACGTCTGGCCGATGGAATATGCCAAGTCCGTCACGGTTCCGACATTGGTCGCGCAGGTCCGCGACGACTTCTTGACCAAGCCGTCTAATGTTCAGGAGATCTACGACACGATTTCCTCAAAGGACAAGAAGCTTTTCTGGATAGAAGGCACGGACCAGCGTTTCCAAGGCTACAATTATTTCGCGAAGAACCCGCAACTGGTGCTGGACTGGTTCGCCACTCACATCAACGTCGCCTAGACGCAGACGTCTCCCACTTTAAGCAGGATCCCGTCCTTTGGGACGGGATGGTTCAATCCTCCTTCACAAGGAGGATTGAACACCAGCGGGTTTGATTGGGAGCGGGACGTCAGCATGTCCGTTCTCCCGGCGCATTCATAAAGCTCATTTCTAGGTTCATGCCGATAATACCATCTAATCGTGCCTCGCTAGGCGATCTATCCTCCGGTTCATCAGGAACAGGAGTGAGATATGAGCAAGGTTTGGTTTATCACGGGTGCAGGCAGCGGTATCGGTGCTGCCAGTGCCAAAGCGGCCCTGAGGGCTGGCGACCGCGTCGTCGCGACCGGCCGCAACCTCGACAAGGTACGCAATGCCCTGAGCGACGTCGCAGGCGACCGCCTTCTATTCGTCCAGCTGGACGTCGCCAATGAGGAACAGGCCAGAACTGCGGTAGACGAAGCTGTGAAGGCGTTCGGTCGCATCGACGTTCTGCTCAACAATGCGGGCTACAGCCTGCTCGGCAACTTCGAAGAGTTGGGCACCGCCGAAATCGAAGGGCTGATGTCGACCAATTTCTACGGGGTCATGTATGCGATGCGCGCGGTTCTTCCGGTCATGCGCAAGCAGCGGTCGGGCCGGATCATCAACATCAGTTCGCTTGCCGGGATCGTCGGCTTCAAGCACTGCGGGGCATACAGCGCCTCGAAATTCGCGGTTGAAGGCCTCTCGCAAGCGGTTGCTCAGGAAGTCGAACAATTCGGCATCAAGATCACCGCCGTCGCACCTGGCTTCTTCCGGACAGACCTGCTCGACGCCCAGAATGCGAAGTACGCCGCCAGCACCATCGAGGACTACGCCGCCGAAGGCAGCGCTGAAGACATGTGGTCAGGCTACAATGGCAAACAGGGTGGTGATCCCGCAAAGCTGGCCGACGTCCTTGTAAAGTTCGTCGGCATGGAAAATCCGCCAAAGCAATTTCTGGCTGGAAGCGATGCTCTTGCGGCCTACCAGCCGACCCTCGAAGGACAGCTCGACGCGCTGCGCGCATACGAGCAATTGTCCAAGTCGACAGATGGTTCCTTCTGAGGATAAGAGTGGGGTGGCCGTGGCAAGGAACCATGACGACACTCCGAAAAGACGCGGCGCTATCGTCAGGTGGTCTCGCGGATCCCGCTTTTCATGCCCGCCGATTTCCCCAGAGCGCCGCATGAAATTCACCGCCGCCGTTTCGACAAGCCGAAACTCATCGTCGATCGATCGCAACCATCCAGCTTGAAACAGTGCTTGAAGGAGAACAGGAATGGCAATGGAACGCAACAAAATGGCAATGCGCCGGTTTGTCGAGTTTATAAATACAGCTAGCGAACAACTCGCCGCGGAGTTGATTGCTCCGGAGGCGATTTTCCATGTCCCTGGGCGGCAAGAGCCTCTGCGCGGCCCGGATGGTTACCTCGAGATCATTGGAATGATGCGAGGCGGCTTTCCCGACATCCAATGGACTTTGGAAGAAATCATCGCTGAAGACGATAAGATAGCCGCGCGCTTCACAATGCGCGGCACGCACCAGGGTCCGTTCCTCGGCGTTGAGCCGACTGGTAAGTCGATCACGGTCCAGGCCGTGAACTTCTACCGTCTGGCTGATGGAAAATTTGTCGAAGAGCGTGGTCAACCCGACTTGCTGAGCTTGTTGCAACAAATCGGCGCGGTCGCGGGTTAGTGCGGGGCTGAGCAGCTCTGAGCGCTCATTCCTGAAAGATGAAGGGCGGCCATTCGGTCGCCCTTTTCACGTGTGCGATCGGCTCGCTCCGGTCGGCCAGTTCCAGCGCGATCGTGACGTGCTTTAGTCCCGCATCGGCTCGCCGAGCGTATGCATCAGGCGGTTCGCCCAGCCGAAGATGGCCGATGAGAGGACGAGATCGAGAGCCTCCAACTCGTCGAGCCCGACGTCCGCCAGCGACTGCGCGTCGGCCGCGACCGCCTCGGGCGGCGTCGTCGACAGTCGGGCTGAAAAGTCGAAGATTGCCTGCAGGTGCTCGTCGAGCGTCGCTTCGAGACCATCGGCGAATACGGCTTCGATGACATCGGTGCGTTTTGTCAGATTGTTGAACCGGGAGGCATGGACGGCCGCGCAGTAGACGCAGCGGTTGACGACGGAGGCCGCGACCGCGCCCAGTTCGCGCTCGCTCCCCGCCAGTCCGTCCTTGCCGTACATGATCAGGTTGAACAGCGGCGAGCGGACCGCGAGTGTCTCGGGGTCGTGCGCCAGGGTCAGCACATAGGGCGAGATGCCCTTGTTCGACGGCGTCGTCTGCATCGCTGCATGCTGCTCGTCGGTGGCGGTCGCGAAATCGACCGGAACGACATAGGGCTGCCAGCGCGGCACCGTGGTGGTGAAGGTGTGGACGACCTCGCTCATCGCATTTCTCCCAGCAGCTTCAGGCCGGCGAGAACCCGCACCTGGTAATTGACGAAAGCCGCAAGCTCCGCGAGCCGGACGATGTCGGCGTCGGTGACGCCGACCTGACCCAATGCCTCGACATGGGCACGCGTGGCATCGCGCGGCGCGAGCGTCAGCCGGTCGGCATGACGAACGATCTCCGCAGTCCGTGGGTCCGTCACATTCGTGCCCGGCTCGGCGAGCAAGACTGTCGCCGGTTCGCCGGCGCGGGCAACGAGCGTGTCGTAGTGGCTTGCGAGCGCCGGGCTGCGGTTGTGGCGCGCCATGCGGGCGGCGAGCGCGGCCCTCAGGCCGTGCGACAGTCCGCCGGGATCGCGTGGCAGAAGCACGGCGTCGTGGGCCGCTTCACTGAGGCGCAGGATTTCCGCGCGTTTCCCCATGGCTTCCGCAAGGGCTGAACCCGGGCTCACGGAGGCAAGAGTTTCGATGAGTGTCAAAACAAGCTCCTCAAGACGTCAAAGGACATAAGCCCTAGGTAGGCCTGACGCCTCATTATGTCAAACTGGAATGATAAACAGAATTCGATGTGAATTTTTTATCTACTGCCAGTCGTCAAATGAGAATTGTCATGCTTTACTGACATGAAGGAGAGTGTTTGATGTCCACTATGCATTCTAACTCTTTCGATATAAGGCAACTTGAAGCCTTCGCAGCGGTGATGTCCGCCGGCAGCGTGACCGGGGCGGCAAGGCTGCTGGGACGATCGCAGCCAGCGGTCACGCGGCTGATCCAGGATCTGGAAGCCGATATCGGTTATGCGCTTTTGCACCGAAGCGGTCCGCGCATCAGCCCGACCGTGCGCGGTCTGCTCTTTCATGCCGAGGTGGAACGCCATCTTGCCAGCCTTGCCCACATCCGCGAGCGGGCGAACGCCATCGGTCTCGGCGAGCCGCCGTCGCTGACGATCGCGGCCACGCCTTCACTTGCGGCCGGCGTTCTACCCCAGGCGATCGCAGCCGTCGCGCCGGACCTGATACCGCGTCATCTCCATGTGCAGGCGCTGGCGGCAGAGAACGTCGTGCAGGCGGTGCTCGCCCGCTCGGCGGACTTCGGCATATCAAGCCTGCCGCTGGAACATCCCGGCCTCGACGTGCACTGGATTGCCGAAGCGCCCTGTGTCGTTGCGCTCGCCGCCAACGACCCACTCGCCAGCAATGACGTGGTGCGTCTTTCCGATCTCGCCGAGCGCCGCATCATCACGCTCGCCAATCCCTATCGCCTTCGGCACCGCATCGACGAGGCTTTGGAACGGGCAGGCGTCGCGCTGCAACAGATGATCGACGTCAACGCCTCGCTGACGGCGCTCACCATGGTTCGGGCCGGACTGGGAGCGGCCATCGTCGAGCCGGCAACCGTCTGCGGCGTTCCGCTCGAGGGGATCGTGATGCGCGTCCTTGACCACACCATCCCCTTCCTGTTCGGCGCCATCTCGCCTGCCGCGATGCCGCTGACCCCGACGGTCGCCGCCGTCATCGATGCGGCGCGCGCGGTGGCCCTGGCGATGCCCGGGTGCCGGCTGCATGACGCAGGCGGCGTCGAAGCACTGGCCGACACCGTCTACGGCGGTAACCCGATGACCGAGGAGGTGCCGTCATGAGCGACCTCTCGACGTTTCCGAACAGTCTCGAGGCCCTCGAGGCACGCCTGCGGCAGGACCTTGCCTGGCTGGAACTGCCGGCCAAATCCTGGGTTCCGCCCCGCGTCGTCGATGGCCAAGGGGTCGTCGACGTCGTGATCATCGGTGCGGGCATGGCCGGGCTCGTGGCCTCCGCCATGCTGAAGCGGCTCGGCGTTGCCAACCACGTCGTTCTCGACAAGGCGCCTGCCGGAGGCGAGGGGCCGTGGGTCACCTTCGCCAGGATGCGAACCCTACGCTCTCCCAAGCAACTGACCGGGCCTGCGATGGGCCTGCCGGCGCTGACGTTCCGCGCCTATTACGAGGCGAGTCATGGCCGCGATGCCTGGGTCGCGCTCGACAGGGCGCCGCGTCAGACATGGATGGACTACCTCGTCTGGTACCGGCGCGTGCTTGACCTGCCGGTGCGCAATGGGGTCGCCGTCGAGGCCATTCGTCCGCGCGCCGACGGCCTGCTCGATGTCGTCTGCCGTCACGATGGCCGGACCGAAACGATGATCGCGCGCCATGTGGTGCTGGCGACGGGCCGCGACGGCCTGGGCGGCCCCTTCGTGCCGCCGATGGCCGATGACGTCGATCGCAAGTTCTGGGCTCACACCGCCGACGAAATCGATTTCACCGCATTGCGCGGCAAGCGGGTTGGCGTCGTCGGCGCCGGCGCCTCGGCGATGGACAACGCCGCCACCGCGCTCGAGGCAGGCGCCGCCCGGCTTGACCTGTTCGTGCGCAGGACCGACCTGCCACGGATCAACAAATTCACCGGCATCGGCAGCCAGGGCGTGGTGCACGGCTTCGCCGGCCTGCCGGATGACTGGAAGTGGCGCTTTCTCGACTACGCCATGCGCTCGCAGACGCCGCCGCCGCGTCCGAGCGTCTTGCGTGTCAGCGCATTCCCGCAGGCCCATCTCCATCTCGCAAGCCCGATCAACCGGCTGCAACAGGAAGGCGATCATATCGTCGTGACGACGCCGAAAGGCAGCTATCCCGTCGATTTCCTGATCTTCGGCACCGGCTTCAAGGTCGACCTGACGAACCGGCCGGAACTTGGCCCCGTCGCATCGCATATCCGTCTGTGGCGCGACCGCTTTCCCGTGCCCGCGGACATGCGAAACGACGAGCTTGAAACCTCGCCGGACCTCGGCGACGCGTTCGAGTTCCTCGAGGCTGAGCCGGGCGCCTGCCCGGCGCTGGCCCGCATCCACTGCTTCAATTTCCCCGCCACGCTCAGCCACGGCAAACTCACGGGCGATATTCCCGCGATCAGCGAAGGCGCCGACCGGCTTGCCCGCGGCATCGTCAGGGCGTTGTTCGTCGCCGACCGCGAGCGTCATTTCGCCGATCTCCAGGCGTTCGACACGCCCGAATTGCTCGGAGACGAGTGGAGCGACGACGAGACCACGACGCTTTCCGACCTCTCTGCCGAAAGGACACCGACCCGAAATGCTTGAGCTCAAAGATCTAAAGCTGTCCTACGGCAACACCCAGGTCCTGAACGGCGTCGATCTCTCGGTGAACCGCGGCGACGTGGTGTCGATCATCGGCCCCAGCGGCACCGGCAAGACAACATTGCTGAAGTGCATCAATTATCTGGCCAAGCCGGCTTCCGGCACGATCGCCTTCGATCAGGTCAGGATGGACTACCGGAAGCCGGACAGCACGGCGGTCCAGGCGATCCGGCTGCGGACAGCGATGGTCTTCCAGCAGTTCAACGTCTTCAAGAACATGACCGTCATTCAGAACGTGATGGATCCGCTCGTCGTCGTGCAGCGCAAGTCGAAGGACGAGGCGCGTTCGATCGCCTTGCAGGAGCTTGAGCGAGTGGGCCTTTCGAACAAGATCGACAGCTACCCGTCCCAGCTGTCCGGCGGCCAGCTGCAGCGGACCGGCATTGCGCGTGCGCTGGCCGTGAAGCCTGATGTCATGCTCTTCGACGAACCGACGTCGTCGCTCGACCCCGAACTCGTCGGCGAGGTTTTGAAGGTGATCAGGGACGTCACGTCATCAGGCATCACCTCGCTCCTCGTCACCCACGAGATGCAGTTCGCCAAGAACATCTCGAACCGCATCGTCTTCATGGATCGGGGCGTCGTCGCAGCGCAGGGCAGCCCTGCCGAGATCTTCGACACGCCCTCCAATTCGCGCCTTGCCCAGTTCCTGAATTCCGAACACTCCATCCAGTAAAGAAAGGATGCCTGACATGTCTTCCATCAAGTCGACTTCCCGACGCACCTTCGGCCTCGCTGTCGCCGGCGTTGCCTTTGCCCTCGCAACAGCGGGCCTATCGCATGCCGAGGACATGCGCACCATCAAGATCGCCACCGCTGCCGAATCCAAGCCGCTCTCGTGGGGTGCCATCGGCGTCGAGCCGCAGGGTTACGAACCCGACGTCCTGAAGGCGATCAACGCCAAGCTGCCCCAGTACAAATTTGAGATGGAGGGGGCTGCCGACATCGCTCAGGAGACCGGCCTTGCGACCGGCAAGTACGACATCGCGACCGGCGGCTACTACCGGGCGCCCGCTCGCGAAAAGCAGTTCCTCATTCCCGAGAGCCCGATCGGCGCCAGCCTGATCAAGATCTACAGCCGCAAGGATAGCGGCATCAACGAGATGAAGGATCTGGTCGGCAAGAAGATCGTGCCGGTGACGGCCGGCGGCGGCATCTACAAGTTCGCCACTGCCTGGCAGGAAAAGAACCCCGACTTCAAGATCGAGATCACCGCCTCCAGCGCCGGCATTCCCTATCCGGATCGCCTGAAAGAGGTCGAGAACGGCAAGTACGACGCGCTGGTTCTGCCGTCGAACCTCGGCGAGCAGACGGTCATCGACCAGCAGAAGCTCAACGTTAAGGCAAGCGAGCCGGTCGCGATCAACAACACCTTCGTACTGATCCATCGCTCCGAGGAGAACAAGGCGCTCTCCGCAGACATCGACAAGGCTCTGAAGGAGCTCAAGGCTGACGGCACGCTGGCCAAGCTCTCGCAGAAATGGTTCGGCGAGGACATCACCACCTACATGAAGTAACGCCCAAGGCAGGGCCGACGATCAAGGCTGAATTTGAAACAAGGAGTGTTCCGAAGTGGACCTTTCCATCATGATCCCCGAGCTGCTCAAGGCATTGCCGCTGACGCTTGCGATCACGTTCACGGCCATGATCGCCGGCTTCCTGCTGGCGCTGATTGCGACGACGTTCCGGGTGCGCAGGATACCGGTTCTCAGCCAACTGGCCGACCTCTACGTGTCCTATGCCCGGAGCGTCCCCGTCGTGCTGCAACTGTTCGTCGCCTTCTATGGACTGCCGCTGGTCGTCGCCTTGTTCGAGGTCGAGGACTTCGTGTCCCCGAATGTCGCGGCGATCGTCGGCCTCAGCCTCTACCATGGAGGCTATCTTTCCGAGGTTCTGCGGCCAGCCTACCTCGCCGTAGAACGCGGTCAGCACGACGCCGCCGACAGTCTCGGATACACCTTCCTTCAGAAGATCCTTCGTGTCGTCGGACCCCAGGCGGTGCACATCGCCCTGCCAGGCTACGGCAACTCGATCATCTACCTCATCCACAACGTCGCACTCGTGATGTACATCGGCGCCGCGGATGTCATGGCGACCGCCCATCTCGTCATGGAGCGCGATTACAATCAGTACCAGTTCGAGACCTACCTTGTGCTGGCGGTGATCTATTCGCTGCTATGCCTCGTGGCATGGATGGTCGTGCGCTTTTTCGAAACGCGAAACGCAAAGTTCGCGCCCAATACCGCACCGGCCAAGGCCACTATGATGGCAAGCGTCTGATCGAATAGGAGGTCATCACATGTTCGATTCCGAAGTCCTTCTTCCCGATCTCTGGGACATCCTGGGCGCGGTTCCCGTGACGCTCGCCATGGCGCTTGGAATCTTCGTCTTCTCTACGATCGTCGGCAGCCTTTTTGCGATGGTGGAATATCGGCGGGTCCCGCTGCTTCGGGAGCTGGTCGTCGCCTACAAAGTCGTCTTCAAGGGTGTTCCGATGGTGATCGTGATCTTCCTTGCCTATTACGGCCTGCCGCCGACGCTGCAGTTCCTGACCTCGCTCGTCGGCATCGACTATAACGGCCACTCGACGCCGAACTGGATCACGCTCATCGTCGCCCTGACCGCCTGCGTCGCAGCCTTCCAGGCGGAAGTCGTGAAGGGCGCACTGAATTCTTTCGACAACGGTCAGGCCGATGCGGCCTACTCCCTGGGCTATAAACGCAGCCAGGTGTTCCGCCGGGTGATGCTGCCGCAGGTCATCGTCGCGGCCATCCCGGATCTTGCCAACTCTATCATGGTGATCATGAAGGCACTGTCGCTGGGATTTGCCATCGAGGTCGTCGACATCTTCGCACAGTCGCAGCTGACCGCGGCGCTGAACTTCTACTACCTCGAAGCCTTCCTGATCGCTGTCGTCATCTACATGGTGATCGCCTATCTCGTCACATATGCCGCCGACCGGATGGAACGGGCGCTGAGGGTATGGGCCTAGGGGGCACTGCGCCCTTCCTCTGAGCACGATGCAGGGGTCAGGATACACTCGTTTCGGCATGTAGCGGCTATCGCTTTCGAGGTGATGCGGGTTGGCTAATGTCCAACATCGAGCGATCTCCGGCCGCACGTTCAGGCAAAAGAAAACCCCGACTGAACCGCGCCACAGTCGATGGTGATGATAATCGCCGCCTGCGGGCCAAAGGGCGCCCATCGGGGAGTTTGGCAGAAACGCGCCCTAAAACCTCCGTCGTCCCAGGCCTTGAGCCTGGGATCCATGCCCGGTGCTGATGGAGGCGAGAGTGGATCCTCGGGTCAAGCCCTGAGCCACGACTGTCCGGTTGGCGCGCGTGGCTGCCCCTCACCCTAACCCTCTCCCCGTAAACGGGGCGAGGGGACGTGCCCTGCGAGAGGCCAGTGGGGAACGGAGAGGTCGCAACATGTCCCCTTCGCCCCGCGAGCGGGGAGAAGGTGGCGGCAGCCGGATGAGGGGCAAAGCGGCAATCTCGCGGGCAGACGTCTATCTCAAACGCTGTGGACCGTCTGAAACCGAGCGGAATCAGTGTCATGCACAAGCCTCGCCTCAATCTCGCCGCAATCGTTATAACATAACCGTAATGTTATTACATTGTAGGATGCGCCATGCCCCCGAGCCCCGATCGCCCCTCCGTCAGCCTGCTGGGACAGTCGGCTTTATCTAGGGTGATCGGCATGGCGCTGGTCATTGCGCTCCTCTGGCTGGCGATCCACTGGGCGGTTCTCTTGCCATGACGCCGCTGATCCGTCTGGAGAATTTGACCGTCGCCTATAACAGGCACCCCGCCGTCCATCATGTCTCCGGCGCCTTCGCCTCGGGCAGTCTGACGGCGATCGCCGGGCCGAACGGGGCGGGCAAGTCGACGCTGCTGAAGGCGATCATGGGCGAGCTTCGCCCCGCCGAAGGCAGGGTCGAGCACCGGCTGGGGCGGGCGGAATTCGGTTACCTCCCGCAGGCGGCGGAGATCGACCGCCGCTTTCCGATCTCTGTCATCGACACCGTCATGCTCGGTGCCTGGAAGAAGACGGGAGCCTTCGGCCGCATCGCGCCTGCCGAGATGAAAAGGGCAGGCGAGGCGCTCTCCGCCGTCGGCCTCGAGGGCTTCGGCCGGCGCCATGTCGGGTCGCTGTCGGCCGGCCAGTTCCAGCGCGTGCTCTTTGCCCGCCTGCTGCTGCAGGATGCCGGCATCATCCTGCTCGACGAGCCATTTACGGCGATCGATGCCCGCACGACCAGGGACCTCATCGATATCGTCACCCGCTGGCACGGCGAGGGCCGCACGGTGATTGCCGTGCTGCACGATTTCGAGCTCGTTCGCGCGCACTTCCCGCAAACCCTGCTGCTTGCCCGCGAACTGGTCGGCTGGGGTGCGACCGCAGACGTCATGTCCTCCGTCAATCTCCTGAAGGCGCGCGCCATGGCCGAGCGCTGGGACGAGGATGCGAATGCCTGCGCACCCGAAGAGGCGCCGGCGGCATGACGGCCTACGATCTCTTCCTGGCGCCCTTTGCGGATTACGGCTTCATGCGCCGCGCGCTCGTCGCCTGCCTCTGCCTCGGGCTCGGCTCCGGACCGATCGGCGTCTTCCTGATGCTGCGGCGCATGAGCCTGATGGGCGACGCCATGAGCCATGCCGTGCTGCCGGGGGCTGCCATCGGTTACCTCGTCGCCGGCTCGCTGTCGCTGACGGCGATGGGCCTCGGCGGGCTGATCGCCGGCCTGTCGGTGGCGCTGCTTTCCGGCGCCGTCAGCCGGATGACCGTGCTGCAGGAAGATGCAAGCTTTGCCAGCTTCTATCTCGCGTCGCTGGCGCTCGGCGTGCTGATTGTCTCGCTACGCGGCTCGAATATCGATCTCCTGCATGTGCTCTTCGGCACCATCCTGGCGATCGATGCGCCCGCCCTTTATCTGATCGGCGCAATCACCTCGCTGACGCTCGTCATCCTCGCCTTCATCTACCGGCCGCTGGTGGCCGAATGCTTCGATCCGGGTTTTCTGCGCGCCGTCGGCGGGCGCGGGCCGGTCTATCACGTGCTCTTCCTGCTGCTCGTGGTGCTGAACCTCGTCGCCAGCTTCCAGGCGCTCGGCACGCTGATGGCGGTCGGCCTGATGATGCTGCCGGCAGCCGTCGCCCAGCTCTGGTCGCGCAGCCTGCCTGTGATGATGGCGATATCAGCCGCAAGTGCCGCCGCATCCGGCTATCTCGGCCTGATCGCCTCCTACCATCTCGAGCTCGCCTCCGGCCCGACAATCATCATGACGGCGGCGATCCTCTACGGCTTTTCTATCCTTTTCGCGCCCTCCGGCCTGGCCCGGCGCTTCTTTCCCCGCCCGCATTTGAAGGGCTGATCCCAAGGAGACTTCGATGACATCGCACAGACTGCTTCTCTCCGCAGCAATCCCCGCTTTGATGGCGCTGTCGGCCATGCCCGCCTCCGCCGAGACGCTGAAGGTTGTGGCGTCCTTCACCGTGCTTGCCGATGTTGTGAAACAGGTCGGCGGCGAGCACGTCAAGGTGACGAGCCTCGTCGGGCCGAACGGCGATCCCCATGAATTCGAGCCGTCGCCGGCCGATGCGAAGAATTTGAACGCGGCGCAGGTTACCTTCGTCAGCGGCGAGGGGCTGGAGGGCTGGATGGACCGGCTGATCACGGCCTCGGGCTATAAGGGCAAGCCGGTCACCGTTTCCGAAGGCATCAACACCCGCACCATGGAAGAGGACGGCGAAAAAATCACCGATCCGCATGTCTGGAACAGCCCCGTCAACGTCAAGGTCTGGGTCGCCAATATCGAAAAGGCGCTGTCATCGGCCGATCCCACGGACGCCGCCGCCTTCAAGGCCAATGCCGAGAAGTACACAAAGACGTTGGATGAATTGAACGCCTACGCCCACGCGAAATTCGACAAGGTGGCCGACGATCGCCGTAAGGTGCTGACGAGCCACGATGCCTTCGGCTATTTCGGCCGCGAATATAATGTCAGCTTCCTGGCACCGCTTGGTCTGTCCACCGAAAGCGAGGCCTCGGCCGCCGACGTCGCCAAGCTGATCGAGCAGATCAAGGGCGAGCATGTGAAAGCCTATTTCTTCGAGAATTCCAACGATCCGCGCCTGGTCAAGCAGGTCGCCAAGGCAACCGGTGCCGAGCCCGGCGGCGAGCTCTATGTCGAATCCCTGTCCGACGCCAAGGGGCCGGCGCCGACCTATGAAAAGATGTTCAAATACAATGTCGACCAGCTCGCCGCCGCCATGGCGAAATCGAGCTGATCAACGGAGGGCTGCGGGGTTTGACCCCGCAGTCTTCACAAATTGAGGTCGAAGACCAGGATGCCGGCAAGGCCTCCATCCGTCGACGAGACGATGCGCTCGCCAACAGCCACATGTTCGGGATGGATGAGATAGGCGTCGCGGGCCTCGGCGCTTTCAAAGGTCACGGCAAAACCGTCGACGAAGCCGCCATGCAGTCCCTCGGGCGAAACATTCGGCCCGTATTTGATGTCCAATATGCCGGGAATGACCTGTTTCAGGGCGACGATTGCCGCAAACAGCGACTGCTTGTCGTCGGTCGTCACCGCGGTTTTCAGCCGCAGGAATACGCAGTGCAGGATCATCCGTGGTCCTCCCGATTTTGTTTGGCCGATTTTCTTTGGCCCGATTTTCTTTGGGAGGACAATAGCGGCGAAAGCCGGGAGAGCAATGAGATTTATTTTCACGCAGGCGTTGCGCCGCAAGCTGTGAGCCGGCAGATTACATCTGGTCGGTCTTAGCCAGAGGCCGCTTGTAGATCTTCTGGACGAGATCGCTCGCCAGCGCGCGGGCTTCGTCTTTCTCAGCCGCCGTCATCGGCCGGCAGGTGATCCTGGTGTTCGAACTGTCAAGCACTGTTGTAGTACCGGAATTGGCGATGACGAGATGCCAGCTGCAGGAGGCGACCTTGTCGATGGCGACGGCACCATGGCAACCTGTGGACAGGCAGAAGGCAACGGTCGCCTGCGCCCCGTGATCGCCTTTATACGCCAGCTCGACGGCTTTCTTAATATCTGTGACCCATCGCTCGCATTGCGCCTGTTTTGCCCCCGGCTGGCAGCTCTTGGTAACGGGAGTGACGTCGCCGGCCTGAAGCGGCGATACGCAAAAAACACCCATCGAGAGGGCGAGCAGAAACTTGAGCATGGGATTTTCCTTGTACAAGGAATGAGTGGCGCACATCGCAGGCGATTGGTCAATGGCCACCCACAAAAGCGCAGGTGGCACGCCAAGCAGATGTTGGCGCGCCACCGGGAAAATCCGAAATTGTGTAGATCCGGCGCCGCCGCTATTCCAGAACGACGGTGGCTTCGACCTCGAAGAGCATGGGATCGATGGCCAGCTTGGGAACGGGAATCAACGTCTGCGCCGGCAGCGACGCGCCGAACATGTCCTTGACGCTCCTGGTCAGCACCTCGAGCTTGGACATATCGTGATCGACCACGAAGACCGTGAGCTTGGCGACCTGATCCGGCCTTGCGCCGAGCGCATCGAGGGCTGTGCGCAAATTCGCATAGGCCTGCTTCACCTGGACGGCGAAATCGGGCGACAAGGCTCCGGTGCTGTCCTGGCCGCCCTGTCCGGAGATGTAGGCCAGCCGGCCTTGGCGGGGCACGATCACCGCCGTGCTGTAGCCATTCGGCGAGGGGTCGTAGAGGTTTTTTGGATTGACGATATCAAGCTTGAGATCGTCCTCATTGGCTGGCGCCGCAGTGGGAACGCTGATGGTCATGATGATGAGTCCTCCGATAATGAGATGTTTGATTGACACGATTTTCTCTCGGCTTCTCAGGACTGCGAGCAACGGATCCTCGCGGCCTGCAGGATGGAACTTTGTCGCTATAGAATTGACTCGTACGTGGTACGATTAAATTGCATCGTACGACGTACGAGTCAATCGGTCAGGATCGACATTCCCAGCATTGTCGGCTTAGATCGACGTCTGATGAGTAAAGGGAGACGAATGGCAGCCAAACGCAGCGCCGCTGAGAGCAAAGGGTCTGCCCGGACAGGTGTGTCACCCCAGTCCGGGCAGGAGCCGCGCAATGAACCGCCTCTCTCGCTGGAACGGATCGTGGCGACCGCGGTGGAACTGCTGGACGCAGAGGGCGTCGACGGATTGAAGATGCGTCGGCTGGCCGATCGCCTCGGCGCGGGCGCGATGAGCCTCTATTGGCACGTCGACAACAAGGAAAAGGTCTTCGATCTGGCGCTCGATTCGGTGCTCGAATATCGCGGCCCGCCTGAAGTCGATGCGTCCCGAGACTGGCGCGGCGACGTCGTCCATATGCTCGAAGACTGGCGCGCCAGCATGCTGCGCCATCCCTGGTCGGCATCGCTGCTGCCACGCCGGGCGCTCGGTCCGAACATCCTCAGCCGCCTGGAACTGCTGAGCAAGACCTTGTCCGGAGCCGGTGTCGCCGACGCGGATTTGAACGTCGCGATCTGGTCGCTCTGGAATTTTGTGATCGGCGCAACCACCACCCGGGCGAACTTCGACCTCTCGGACGACGACAGGGCCGCCGCGCAACAGCGCCTGACAGGTCTCAGCCAAGACTACCCGACGATCGAGCGCTCTCGTCTGCTGCTGGACAATGATTGGGACGGCGCCTTCAGGAAGGGTCTCGACTTCCTGCTCGATGGCCTCGCGCCGCGACAGTGAACTTTCGTCATTCCTGGACGAGACGACGCCCGATTCTGCACCAAGCCTCGGGCGAACTCACGCAAACCTGACTGGCTATTTCCGCAGGATTTTCTCCATCGCTTTCCCCTTCGCGAGTTCGTCGATCAATTTGTCCAGATAGCGGATTTCCCGCATCGTCGTTTCTTGGATGTCTTCCACGCGGACACCGCAGATCACGCCTGTAATCAAAGATCGGGATGGATTCATCCGAGGCACTTGCGCAAAGAAATCCTCGAAGTTGGTCTTCTCAGCCAATTGATCGTCCAGGCTCTGCTGGCTATGCCCCGTCAGCCAACGGATGATTTCATCGACCTCTGCCTTCGTGCGCCCCTTCTTCTCTGCCTTGGCGACATAGTGGGGATAGACGCTCGCGACGCTGACTGAATAGATCCGATGCTTCGTCATGCGTGCTCCTCAGCGTTCCGGATATTTTCCGGCTTGAGATAGCTGACTTCAAGACCTCAACAAGTGGCCGACAACGGTACCAGCGTAGGGGAAACCTTCGGCTTCCGTCCACGTCGCATCAGGTGCCAAGGCCGCAAGTAGATTGCGGCCATTGTCTTCCGATGAGCCCTCATAGGTGGCCCGGATGATTTCGAGATTAGCGCTCATGGCGATCAGCCCCACTTCATTTCGCCGGTCGCGACCTTGGAGCCAATATCGAGCGCAACACCCATGCCGAGGTTGGGGAAACGGCCTTCCATGGCGGCCTTCAGCGATGCGGAGTCCTTGGCCTTGGCCAGTTCTTCCTCGAAGGCCTTCAGGTAGGCGATGGTATGTTCCACACCCGCGAGGTCGGTCTTGGCGTCGGACGTCATGTGTCCGGCCACGACGACGGCCGGCTTGCGCGCCGCGAGCTTTTCGAGATTGGCAACCCAGGCGGCGCGCAGTTCCGCGCTGTTGGTATCTGCCGTCCAGACGTGGACGCCGTTGAAGATCATCACGCCGCCGAACACGGCATTCAGCGATGGAACGAAGAGGTAGCGACGATTGGCCATGCCTTCCGCATCGACAATCTCGATGGTCTCGCCATCAACAGTCAGCCTCTTTCCGTCAAAGGTTTCCGGCATGACGATGTCAGCCAGGGTCTGGGGACCGTTTTCCTTGAGCTGCGGCCCCCAGACGGCCAGCTTCTTTTCGACGCTCGCCTTGATCGCATCGACTGTCGCCGAGGCAGCGATCACCTTGGCATCGGGGAAAGCTACCTTGATCGGGCCGAGGCTGAAGTAATAGTCCGGATCGGACTGGCTGATGTAAATCGTGGTCAGCTTTTTGCCCGTCGCCTTGATGGCGTCGGCGAGCGCCTTTCCATCGGGCAGCGTGAAGCCGCCATCGATCAGCACAGCTTCGTTCGCGCTGGAAACCAGAACGGGCGCGCGGAAGAAGCCATTCTGCCCTGCAGGGAAATGCTTCCAGGTGAGGCTTCCTGCTGCGTGGCCGAGGCCTGCGGGTGCAAGTACGGCAGTCACGCCAGCGGCGAGTGTGGTTTTCATGATGGTTCTCCTGGTGAACATGGTCCTGGTGTCCTGTCTTGGTTCATTCATGCGTCATATCAATGTGGATCGGCGGTCGGGCTAGAGCGCCTTCGCGCCGGTATTGGCGATCGCGCCATCATCTGCGGGCATGCCGCCACTGACGCCGATCGCACCGATTACCTGGCCATCGGCGACGAGAGGCACTCCGCCTTCGACCGGAAAAGCTCCCGGCACGGCAAGCAGATTGCTCTGGTTGTTATGAAGGATCATATCCTCGATCGCCTTGGTCGGCGTCTTGATACCGTTTGCGGCCTTCGCCTTACCGAGCGCAGCGTCGATCGTGCCGATACCCGCCTGATTGGAGCGTTCGAGATAGACGAGGTTACTGCCGGAATCGACGATGGCGAGCGTCATCTCAAAGCCTTTCTTGCGCATTTCCGCGAGGGCGGCCGCGGCGACCTGCTTGGCGCGCTCGATGCTGATCGGCGCGCCGTAGGGTGGCACACTCTGGGCGAAACCGGGCGTCGCCGATGCTGCCCCGAGCATGAAGACAGCCAGTGCTGTATAGGTCGTACGCTTGATCATCATCGGGTTATCCTTTCATCGGATGGCTATTGCGAGCGAGACGTGCAGGTGAAGCGCCTGTGTTGGACAGCCTGGCGAGGAGATCGCCGCCGCTGAATAGGTCCTGCGCCTTGAGCAAAGTCCGGTCCGCGCCGTCATCCACGATCAATCCCGGTACGCCATTGACTGCGAACTCACGCGTCAGGGCGCGCGCCGAGGCCATGCGCGCTCGATTGGCGGCCAGCAGATCGGAATCGGGAGAAGCGAGGCGGGAGGCTGCCGCATCAAGTCCAACACTGACCAGCACGCTCTGCAGTTCGGACATGTCCGTGACATCGCGGCCCGAAACATAGCGCGCCTCCTGGATGAACCGGAGCGCATCGAGTTCGTGCTGCCCCGCCGTCAGGGCAACGGCAGTTAGTGCCAGCGTGGCTGGACCAGAATCCAGCATGCCGCCTTTTGCCAGAACCTGGCTCCGGTAGACATCGCTAAACCGCTGCCCCGTGAGGCTCCCAATGCGCTGGTCGTTTGACCAAGCGAAGGCGGCGAACTGTTCGTCCATCGCCCTGGCCCCGGAGTCGGAAAACAGACCGGTCGGGACGAGCGACACTGTCAGATCAGGTGCCGCGGCGAGCTGTGCGAGCAGCGGCGATGCGCCATAACACCAGCCGCAAAGGGGATCGAAGAGATAGGTGATGTGGGTCTTGCCAGTCATGTCGGCTCCTTCTTGAGCCATAGATGACATGAGCCGATTGTAACGAGAAGATCGAGAAAAATGACAGAATGTATGCTAGAGGCTGACAATAAAATCGGAGAATACTATGCAGGAAGCGACCAATCTCAATCGGCTGGCTTATTTCGCGGCCGTCGTTGACGCGGGATCGTTCACGAGAGCTGCGGAATATTTGGGCATCACCAAGGCGGTTGTCAGCCAGCAGGTCGCAAGGCTTGAACAGGAGGTCGGCACCACATTGCTGATGCGGACGACGCGGCGGGTGCAGGCGACCGAAGCCGGGCTGTTGTTTCACGCCCGATGCGTCTCGATCCTGCGCGACGCAGAGGATGCCCTGGGAGAGTTGGCTCAGCGCAGGACGGAACCCAAGGGCCTTCTGAGGATCACCGCCCCCTACGACTACGGTACCTCGGTTGTCGTGCCCTTGGTCGCCGCCTTCAGCCGACGCTATAATGATTGCAAGGTGGAACTGAACCTCAGCGACAAGATGGTTGATCTGGTTGCCGACAACATGGACCTTGCCATCCGCGTCGGCTGGCTGGCTGATTCCAGCATGCAGGCACGACGAATCGGATCGTTCCGCCAACTCTTGGTGGGATCGCAAGCCTTGGCCGCGGAGATAGCGGCAATGAGCGAGCCGATTGACTGCACGCCTCTACCCTTCGTGGCCAACAACGCTTTGAGAGAGCCGCTTATATGGACGTTCACTCGCAGCGATGGAGACGCCAGGAGCGTCCGTTTTAAAGCGGACATCGCGATCAATACCACGCCAGCGGTCATGGAGGCGGTCCGACAAGGCGCAGGTCTGTCGGTTCTGCCCGATTTTCTCGCGACCGCCGGCATATTGGCGGGAGACCTCATTCCAGTCCTGCCTGAATGGCAACTCCCATCCGGCGGCGTGTACACGGTCTATCCCGCCGGGCGATTTCGGCCGCCCAAAGTTTCCGTGTTTGTCGACATGCTGATCGCAGCGTTGAAGGCGTGAAGCTATCGAATGTCGCGCAAACGATCGGAAATTGACATCGGATGTTGATATGGAGACGAAACCGGATACCAGCGCCTTGGTAAAGCCCCGCGAAATTCAGTCTGCCAAGCGTCCTCCAACATGTCTTGGTCTGGCGCTTTCCGGGCGCGACCGCTGGCGAAGCTGACCGACGGCTTCTAGTAGCTCGCGCGGGTGGTGTGAGTGACCAAAATGAGGGCGCATTGCCGCTCGGCAGCATTGGCTCGGTCGGTGGCGTCTCTGATCGCATTTCTGCTGAAGCTGGGAAGCAAATCGCCCGCGATGTCACCAACTGCCGAAGTGTGAAGGGCGCAACGGGCTGGTGGGCCTCTCGCTCATCAGGCCTCTTGTCTTGAAGGAGGAGTGCTAGGATGAGCACCGACCTGGATACCGTGCGGTCCTATGATACGGTCGCGGCAGAGTACGCTACGGAGGCCGCGGCGATGCCCGAATGGGTCGCCACAGAGATCGATGCGTTCGTGACCGAGCTGGGCGGCTCGGGCAGGGTGCTGGAAATCGGAAGCGGTGGTGGGCGAGATGCACTTGAGCTTGAGAAGCGGGGAATTAGCGTCCGGCGCACCGACATTTCAAAGGGTTTCGTCGAACTGCTTCGCGGAAGTGGCTTCGAGGCCGACCTGTTGGACCCGTTGACCGAAGACTTGGCCGACCCGGAGCGTCCCGGCACGCCATACGACGGGATCTGGGCCTGTGCCTGCCTGATTCATGTCGCGCGCGAGGATTTCGGCACGGTGCTTGGACGGCTTGCCGAGGCGACCCGGACCGGTGGCCGATTGCACGCCTCGGTTAGAGAGGGCGAAGGCGAGGATGTGTCCACACACGGCAGTGCTGCAGCGCCTCGGCGCTACGTCGAGACGTACTGGCGCGAGTCTGCCCTGCGGTTCGCACTCACAGACGCCGGCTGGATCGTCAGCGAGGTACGTCGGTGCGTCGGAAAGCCCCATGATCGGTGGCTGAGCGTTCGGGCGAGTCGGGCGTGACGCACACAGAACTTGCGGAAATGGTCGGTTGTGGCGCGACTATGAACTCTAGGTGATCACCGCAATGTCGGCTTCCGGGCGAAGGCAAAGATCCCCTCTGTGGCCGACATGGGGGCGCTTTGCTGCCGTGGTCGAGGTCGCATATCGGCCCAAAGCGCACAAGAGGTTGCTCTGTCGTCCCTGCTGGCGGGGCTCGTCCATTCGAATTCTGGACGTCAAACTACCCACCTAGCCTATGATTCCGCGGAGTTCGTCGTTGCGCCAGGCGCTAGAAAATCTTCTCGGTGGGAAGTCCGAGCGCGAATGAACCCGCGTATTGCGCCTGGGCTCCGGGCTGCATCGGATGATAGCGAGCGCCCTGTATGTCACGGAAGCAGCGCTCCAGCCCGTTCTCTCGATAGAATGCCGCGCCGCCTGCGACCTCCATTGCAAGCTCCGTCACCTCGATAGCATGCCGTGCGACCAAGGAACGGCCGATCATAACCTCGTTGACGGTTTCCGCGGACGGTTCGTTTCGAGCAACTACCTCTAACATCCAGCGATGCGCGATCTGTGCGGCCCTCAGAGACGTTTCCATGCGCCCGACTAACCCGATCACATGATCGCTGTTGGCCTTGCTACGGACCATCTTGACTGCGATGTCGCGGGCGCTCTCGGCGACGCCAAGATAGACCGCGTAGATCAGAGGAAACGCGATCGTGCCGATGACTTGAAATACTGGATGCCATTGTCCCGCGCTTCTGGAAAATGCGACACTGGCATCCGGCACGAAGAGGTTTTCGATGATGACATCGTTTGACCCGGTTCCCCTCATTCCAAGTGTTCGCCACGTATCCTCTATTGATACCTCTGGCGATGCCATCGGAACGCCGAAATGGATGACGGAGCGCGCGCCGTCCTGTTCTTCATAAACAGCACCGGTCATCAGGATGTTTCCTGCCGCCGCGCCGGAAGTGAAGCGTTTACGCGCGGTGATCCGGTATCCGCCATCAACTTTCATGGCCTTGCCCGATCCGCCGATCCAGTCCGATCCGCCGCTCGAGAGCAATATGATTTGCTCCGATGCAACACGTCTCAGGAGCGGCTCCACCGCGGCCACCTTTTGATGCCGCCAGCGCCAGGCGGGGATGGCGACTTGATGGGTATGCATGGAAAAGGCAAGCGCAGTGGACCCACATGCACGAGCAATGGATTTGAGCATCTCAGAAAGTTCGGGCACTTCCGCGTCCAGCCCGCCCAATTCGATTGGAACGCCTGCCCGCACGAGGCCAGCTTCCTTTAGCAGAGCGTAATTCTCGCCGACGAAGGTGTCGCTCTCGTCGATCGATGCGGCGCGTTGCGCGATGGGGGGCAGGACCGAATTGGTTAGTTCGACAATGGTCCGACCGTCGGCAAGGTTCTGTTTTGGTTCTGTAGTCCCGAGCATATCAATGCCTCCTATCTCGTGAGGATTGAGACTCTGCGCTCGTTTCACAATTGCGGCTAGTACACGAACTGTACTGAACGTCGCCGCCGTTGGCTGGGCAAGGAGCATTTGGCGGACCGGTTGTTTTACAATATTGTGCCTGATCCAGACCGGTGGAGGTCCTTATGGTAGAGCGTGACGGCTACGGGCAATTCTGTCCAGTATCAATGGCGTCGGAAATCCTCTGCTCGCGGTGGACGACCTTGGTCGTCCGCGAATTCCTTTGCGGATCGACGCGCTTTAATGAGTTGCGTCGCGGTCTACCAAAAATGTCTCCGGCACTCCTATCAAAACGACTGAAAGAACTGGAACAATCGGGCGTCATCACGGTGACAAGGAGTGCGAACGGCATTGCCGATTACCAACTCACGGCAGCGGGCGAAGAATTGAGACCTCTGATCATAGGTCTCGGAAATTGGGCTCAACGGTGGATGGAATCGCGACTTTCCTTGAAGAATCTCGACCCTTCTCTGCTCATGTGGGACATGCGGCGGAGCCTCGATACAAGAAGACTTCCGACCCGCCGTTGCACGATACAGTTTCTGTACCCCGAACTTTCGGCCGCGCAAAAGAGCTGGTGGCTTGTGGTCGAAAACGGAAAAGTCGATCTCTGCAACTTCGATCCGGGCTATGATGTAGACCTTCTCGTTGAAGGGTCGCTCCGTTCGATGACCGCAATTTGGATGGGCCTCACGACCATACGTCAGGAAACCGATGCAGAAACGCTGAGACTTGAAGGGGACAGGGTCCTCGCGCGCGACATGCAGGAATGGCTCGGTCTTAGTGTGTTTGCCAAAACCCCCCGGATGAGGGCCTGAACCATCGAAGGCGAGTGGTTCTGACGGATACAGCCCAGCAACGAAGACCCGTCACCCAGCCGGAAAGGCTCTAGTTCCAGTGCATCCTCAATATCCACCCCCCGGGTACCTGAAGTGTTGTCGATCTTGTTATGATCTAAGAGGATCTGGTCGGCCAAGGATTGGCCGCTCGGAAAACATAGGTCAGCAGTGAGAGGGGCTGCCATTTCTTTGGCGACGCGTTCTTAGGGAGAGTGTCTTTTCACCAGATCGAAGTCCATGATAAGCGGCGCCTATGGGAATCAAGAACTATTTGATCGAAGGCGGTTCCGGCACTGGGAAAACGTCTGTCGCTACCGAACTGGAGCGGCGGGGCTACCATGTCGTCCATGGTGACCGGGTCTTGGCCTATGTCGGCGACCCCGAGACGGGCCAGGCACTCGCACGACCACCCGAAGGCGCGGACCGCATCGTTTGGGGATACGCCCACTGGATCTGGCGTGTCGACAAGGTCCGCGCTATTGCTGCCGACACCACCCATCCTGCCACTTTCTTCTGTGGCGGCTCGCGCAATTTCCACAAATTCCTGGACCTTTTCGATAAGGTTTTCGTGCTCGACATAGACGTTGAGACTTTAAACCGACGATTGGATGGGCGGYCAAATGAGCCGGGCTTCGAGCCGGCCGAGCGGTCGCTGGTGCTCCGCTATCATCATACCCGGGAATATCTTCCCATCGGCATCAATATCGACACGACGGGTACTGTCCCAAGTGTCGTCGACGATATCCTCGCTCAACTCACCTGACGCCCTGAAAGTGTTGAGAATGGGATGGGAGGCAGTCGATTATTGCGGGAACGCTAGTCGCCTGAACGACTCACAGGCGGCATTATCGCTTTCGTAGTCGACTGGCAGCTCTCAGAACGAGAAACCGGGTGTCTTAACGACCAACAAGACGGCGCAAAGTAGCCGCATCCCTCAACAACAAACAGATGGCCGCCTCGGGCTGAAGGCGGCCTTTGGTTGCTGCCGAGGAAACCGACGAGACCGGCGGCTCCGCTTACGCCCGTTTCGTCAGCGGAAACCGGTCCCGCAGCAGCCGCAGCACCGATTCCGAAGGGATCGGCGGGCCGAAAAGGTAGCTCTGGCCGTAGTTGCAGCCCATCTTGGCGAGTTCGATCGCATCCTCGTTGGATTCGATCCCCTCCGCCACCACCTTCATCTCAAGTTCGCGCGCCATTGATATCACCGACCGGAGCACGGTTGCCTTCTTGTCGCTGCCGTCGCGCACCAGCGCCTTGTCGAGCTTGATCATGTCGAAGGGGAAGCGGGTGAGGTAGGCGAGCGACGAATATCCGGTGCCGAAATCGTCGAGCGCCAGCCCAATGCCGGCTTCCTTCAGCTTCTGCAGCACCAGCCGGGCCTGTTCCGGATTTTCCATCACCATGGATTCCGTCAGTTCGAGCTTGAGGCGCGAGGGCTGGCAATGCGTCTTGGCGAGAACCGAACGCACGTCGTCATAGAGTTCGTTGTTGAGCAACTGCACGCTCGACAGATTGATCGAGACGAAGATCGGCAGTTCGCCGGTCTGGTGCTGCCAGCTCATCAGGTCGTTGGTCGCCTGTTCCAGCGCGAACATGCCGAGCGGGCCGATAAGATCGGAGGCCTCGGCGATCGGAATGAATTCGGACGGCGGAATATTGCCGCGCTTGGGATGCTCCCAGCGCATCAATGCCTCGAAACCGGCGACCTCGACATCCTCCAGCCGGGCGATCGGCTGGTAGACCATCGACAATTCCTTGCGTTCGATGGCGCGGCGCAGGTCCGTTTCGAGCTGCAGCCGATCGGTGCCGAAGTCGCGGAAGGCCGGCTGGAACGGTTCGACACGGTTGCCGCCGGCCCGTTTTGCCCGGTACATTGCAAGCTCGGCGTCGCTGAGCAGGCCGGTGGCGCTCTCCTGCCGGTCGACCCAGGAGGCGAGGCCGACCGAGGCGGTCAGGATGATTTCGCGATTGGCGAAGTTGATCGGCACCATGATCGCCTTGCTGATCGCATCGGCGAAATCGGCGACCTTGGCCGGATTGTGCTCGGAAACCAGGATGAGGCCGAACTGGTCGCCGGCAAGCCGCGCCAGCGTATCCTGCGGTTTCAAGAGCCGGCGCAGGCGTCGTGTCAGTGCGATGAGGATGTTGTCGCCGGCGGCAACACCGAGCGAATCATTGACCAGCTTGTAGCGGTCGATGTCGATCACCATCACCGTCGGGCGCAGCGTGTCGCCGCCCGGCGCCAGCGCCAGCACCGATTGCAGCCGGTCGAGGAAGACCTGGCGGTTCGGCAGGCCGGTCAGATTGTCGTGCAGCGCATCATGCAGCAGCCGCTCGATGGAATTCTTCTGTTCGGTCACGTCGACGATCGTGCCGACGCAGCGGATGATTTCGCCGTTCGAGCCGAGCACCGGCCGGGCGCGGATCAAGAGCCAGTGGAAATGCCCGTCCTCGGCGCGGATGCGGAACTCGTGGTTCAGCCGCCCGCGGCGATGTTCGAGCAGCACGTCGAGCGTGGCGCGGAAGCGGTCGCGGTCGTCGGGATGCAGCCGCGGCAGCCAGTTACGCGCCGCGCCATGCATGGCGCCCGGCGATAGGCCGAGCTTGATCGAGACGTCGGGAATGGTGACGACGCGGTCGCGCGCCACGTCCCAATCCCACACCATGTCGCCGGAGCCGGTCAGCGCCAGCGATTGCCGCTCGAGATCGGAAAACAGCCCTTGCTGGAAGGCGCCGCCGGCAAAAGCATGCTGCATGACGGTGAAGCCGATTAGCAGCACGATGAGCACCAGGCCGCCGCCGAGCGCGGGCTGGATGATGTCGTTGTCGAGCCGTCCGGTGACCGTCAGCCACGCCCCGAACAGCCACACCAGGATCAGCGCCCAGGCCGGCACCAGCAGGATGGCGCGGTCATAGCGGTTGAAGCCGAGATAGATGATCAAAAGCAACCCCATCGTCGCCGTCAGCGCGAAGGAAAGCCTGGCGATGCCGGCGGCAATCGACGGATCGTAGATCGCCACGCCAAAGAGCAGGGCAAGACCAAGCACCCAGGCAAGCGTGGCGTAACCGAGATGCGCATGCCAGCGGTTGAGGTTGAGATAAGTGAACAGGAAGATGACGAAACTCGACGCCAGCGCCACCTCCGCACAGGCGCGCCATATTCGCTGGTCGGCCGAAGCGACGCTGATCAGCTTGCCGAGGAAACCGAAGTCGACGCAGATATAGCCGAGCACCGCCCAGGCAAGGGCCGCCGTCGCCGGCAGCATCGAGGTGCCCTTGACGACGAAGAGGATGGTCAGGAACACGGCGAGCAGGCCGGCAATGCCGAGCACGATGCCGCGATAGAGCGTGAAGGCGTTGATCGTGTCCTTGTAGGCGTCCGGTTCCCAGAGATAGATCTGCGGCAGTTCCGGCGTCGACAGTTCGGCGACGAAGGTGATGACGGCGCCGGGGTTCAGCGTGATGCGGAAGACGTCGGCCTCGTCGCTCGGCTGCCGATCGAGCGCGAAACCTTCGCTCGGGGTGATGGCGCTGATGCGCTGCGAGCCGAGATCCGGCCAGAACAGTTTGGAATTGACCAGACGGAAATGCGGCGCGACGATGACGCGCTCGAGCTGTTCTTCCGAAACGTTGGCGAGCGCAAACACCGCCCAGTCGCCCTGATGGTTCTCCGAGCTTGCCCTGACCTCGATGCGGCGGCGGATGCCGTCGGCGCCGGCCGCTGTTGAAACCTGGAAGGCCTCGCCCTGGTTGGCGTAGATCTCGGTCGTCGCCGTCAGATCGAGCGCGGTATCGTCACGGGAAATTTTTACAGGTTCGGCCGCCTGGGCAACACCCGCCACGAAGGCGAAGGCCGCCAGGAAAAGGGCTGCGATCACCGCGATCACTCGTCCGGACGGTGACTTGGGCAGCATGCGGTCTCTTGTCATCGGCTGTCGGTTTTCCTGCCTTTATCCGTATCGGTGGCGAGACGTGAAAACATCACATGGTCATGCCACTGACCGTTGATCTTTAAATATCCGCGCAGGTAGCCTTCCTGTTGAAACCCGGCTTTTTCAAGCAGACGAATGCTGCGCGCGTTATCTGGAATACAGGCTGCTTCGATACGGTGCAACTCAAGCCCGGCGAAGATGTAAGGAATAACCAATTGAAGGGCGGCGAACATATGCCCCTGGCCGGCATGGCGTTCGCCCATCCAGTAGCCGATCATGCAGCTTTGTGCCGCACCCCTTCTGATGTAGCCGATGGTAACGCCGCCGACGAGCGTCATGTCGCCTTTCAGGAAAATGAACAGCGGTACCGCCTGGCCGGAGGCATATTCCTGCTTGCCGCGGACGACGCGGGCGCGGTAGGCGCCCTCCGTCAGCTCGTCGCGCCGCCAGGTCGGCTCCCAGGGCTCCAGGAACTTGCGGCTTTCGGCGCGCAGCCGGTGCCACTGGTTGAAATCCTGATAGCGCGGCAGGCGCAGGAGATATCTGTCGTTCTCCAGCTCCACCGCTTCCGGCTGCCGCGACAGGAACCGAAAAACCGATTTTGGCATCGATCACTCCCGGCAGGACAGACGTCGGCTCAGCGGCTTGCCTGCAGCGTCTTCGACGCCGGGACCGAAAGCGAGGCGGTGATGTCTTCCATCGGCGCGAGCTGTTCCAACGGACCGATCGCCGAAAGCGTCGGCACAGTGTCATAGAACAGCCGGCCGGCGAGGTCGGTCAGCCGCTCGATGGTGATGCCCTCCAGCCGCTCCATCATCTCCGGATTGGAGATCGGCCGGCCGTAAAGCATCATCTGCCTTGCGATCTGGCCGGCGCGGGCGGCCGGGCTTTCCGCACCCATCAACAGCTGGGCGCGGATCTGGGCGCGGGCGCGCTCGATTTCCTTTTGGTGGATCTGATCGGCTGATTTGTGCAGCTCGTCGATGATGACCGGCACCAGCTCCGGCAGGTTTTCGCCGCCGGTCGCGGCATGAATGCCGAAGATGCCGGTGTCGGAAAAGCCCCAATGGAAGGCATAGACGGAATAACAGAGGCCGCGGAACTCGCGCACTTCCTGGAAGAGCCTGGAGGACATGCCGCCGCCAAGGATATTGGCGAGGATCTGCGAGCAGTAGAAATCGCGGGCGTGGTAAGGCTTGCCTTCGAAGCCGAGCAGGATCTGCGCGTCCATCAGGTCGCGCGGTTCGCGCACGCTGCCGCCGATATAACGCGCCGGTTCCATGACGGGCGGTGCGGAAGGCGCCGTCGGCAGGCTCGCGAAACGATCCTCGACCATGCGCAGGAATTCGTCATGCTCGACGGCGCCGGTGGCGACCACGAACATGCGGTCGGTCGTGTAGTTGCGGCTGAGATAGCCACGGATCTGCTGCGGCGTGAAGGAGACGACGGTCTCCGGCGTGCCGAGGATCGCCCGGCCGAGCGTCTGGTCACGATAGGCGACCTCGGAGAACCGGTCGAACACCACGTCGTCGGGCGTGTCGTTGGCGGCGTTGATCTCCTGCAGGATCACCTGCTTCTCGCGCTCCAGTTCCTCTTCCTCGAAGGCCGATTCCGTCAGGATGTCGGCGAGGATGTCGACGGCAAGCGGCACGTAGTCCTTGAGCACGCGGGCATAATAGGAGGTCGTCTCGGTCGAGGTCGCGGCATTGACTTCGCCGCCGACATCCTCGATCTCCTCGGCAATCTGGCGGGCCGTGCGGCGCGCTGTGCCCTTGAAGGCCATGTGTTCGAGCAGATGAGCGATGCCGTGCTCGTTATCCGTCTCGTTACGCGATCCCGATTTGATCCAGACTCCGAGCGCAACGCTTTCAAGATGCGGCATGGTCTCTGTGACTACTGTCAGCCCGGATTTAAGCCGGGTGCACTCAACTGTCATTGGCTATCTTTCTGCGCCTGCTGTCGTCTCGCCGCGGGCATGCTTGCCGATAAAAGTCTCAACGGCTTTCAGCTCCGGTTTGATGATCTGGAAACGCTCCTCCCTGTGCATTAGATCAGCAAGCCACGTCGGAAGCGCCGGGTCAATACCGCAGGCGGATTTTACGGCGGCGGGGAATTTCGCCGGATGCGCGGTCGAAAGCGTCACCATCGGCGTATTCGGCTTTTCTTTCTTCTGCGCGACGAAGGCGCCGATCGCCGAATGCGGATCCAGCAGATAGCCGGTCTCGGCATGGGTCTGGCGGATCGTTTCGGCCACTTGCTTCTCGCTGGCGCGCCCGGCGCGGAAGTCGCGGCGGATCGCCTTCAGCGCTTGCGCACCGATCTCGAAGCCGTTGGATTGCTTGAGGCTTTCCATCGCCGCGCGCACCTTCGAGGCGTCGCGGTCATAGGCTTCGAACAGCAGCCGTTCGAAGTTCGAGGAGATCTGGATGTCCATCGACGGCGAACTCGTCGCCTTGACCGCCTTCATGTCGTAGCGGCCGGTCTTCAGCGCCCGCGCCAGAATGTCGTTCTCGTTGGTGGCGATCACCAGCCGGTCGATCGGCAGGCCCATGCGCTTGGCGCAGTAGCCGGCGAAAATATCGCCGAAATTGCCTGTGGGCACCGTGAACGAGATCTTCCGGTCCGGTCCGCCAAGCGCCACCGCCGCCGTGAAATAATAGACGATCTGGGCCATGATCCGCGCCCAGTTAATCGAGTTGACGCCTGACAGTCTGACCTTGTCGCGGAAGGCCACGTCGTTGAACATCGCCTTCACGAGGTTCTGGCAATCGTCGAAATTGCCCTCGACGGCAAGCGCGTGCACATTTGGTGACGACGAGGTCGTCATCTGCCGCTGCTGCACCGGCGAGACCTTGCCGTGCGGGAAGAGGATGAAGATGTCGGTGCGCTCGCGGCCGGCGAATGCGTCGATCGCAGCCCCGCCGGTATCGCCCGAGGTGGCGCCAACGATCGTCGCCCGCTCGCCGCGCTTCTCGAGCGCATAGTCCATCAACCGGGCGAGCAACTGCATCGCCACGTCCTTGAAGGCGAGCGTCGTGCCGTGGAAAAGCTCCATGACGAAGCTGTTTGGCCCGGTCTGGACGAGCGGCGCGATCGCCGGATGGCGGAAGGTGCCATAGGCCTCGTCGATCATCGCCCGGAAGGTGTCGTCGGGGATCTCGCCATTGGTGAAGGGCGACAGGATGGTGAAGGCGATCTCCTGATAGGTCTTGCCCCTGAGCGCCCGGATCTCCTTCTTGGAAAAGCTCGGCCATTTCGAGGGAACGTAGAGCCCGCCGTCGCGCGCCAGCCCCGTCAAAAGGGCGTCGCAAAAGCCGAGGGAAGGGGCCTCGCCGCGGGTCGAGATATAGTCCACGTTCGTCATCCTTGATCTATCGCTGGAGGAAATCCGGCCGGGCGCGCCATGGCCCGCTCTGCCGGAAATCTGGGCCGGAAATCGAAAAGGGGCCGCCCTGCGGGCAGGGCTCTGCTTGTATGCTTTTGAACTTGCCCGCATCCGGCGTCGAAAAGTGCATCAAAACGGCGCTTACCCAATCGATTTTTATTTGCGCCGCTGATATAGACCATCGCAAACCGTCATGAAAGGCCTCGCGAAAAAGACATGGGGCCTCCAAGAAACGCTTGTACAAGGGATGGAATATGGTGCTCGGCAAGGTCTCGCGTCTCATCGTCTCCGCATCTTTTCTTGCCCTGCTGACTGGTTGCAACTCGCTCGGCATAGGCGGCGACAGCAAGTCGTCAGCGCCGACGACCCAGCCGAACGGCACCGCCCAGATCATGCCGCTGGCGCCCGCCAACCCCTCTTCGAACAATCCTTCGATCGGCACCGCCACGACGGCGCAGGGCACGGTCGCCCCCGTCGTCCAGGGCGCCTGCCCGCAGATCTTCATGCGTGACCAGGACGCGATCTTCCGCACCTATGCCAAGGGCAAGAAGGACGATCCGCAGCAGGTCGTCTTCCAGGCCTCCTTCGGCGACTACACCCGCCAGTGCACGCTGAACGACACGAACCTGACGATGACTGTCGTCGCCCAGTTGCGCCTCGTTGCCGGCCCGGCCGGCACGCCAGGCCCGGTGACGCTGCCGATCCGCATCTCCGTCCTCGACGGCGAGACCGTGCTTTATTCCGAGGTCACCAAGTTCCCGACCGAGATCCCGCCGGGCACGCCGGGTACGCAGGTCATCTTCCGCAAGGACGGCATCAAGATGCCGGTCGGCTCCGGCGCTCTGGTGCGCGTCAATGTCGGCTTCGACGCCCAGCCGGCAAAGACCAAGAAGAGCAGCTAAAGCAATTCGGGCTTCGACCTGACATCGGCCCTCATCCGGCTGCCGCCACCTCTGCCTGGGTCGAGCCACGTGTCTCCACCCCGGTAAGGTTAGTGTGAGGGGCAACCATCGGCGCGAACGGGACAGCAGTGGGAGAAACCATGAAATGGTTTCCACACAGCCCGCGGATTGCGGGCCTAAAGCGTTTAGAGAACGTTGTCCCAGGCCGCCAATGCGGCGACGACGCCCGGCAGGTCGTTCATGCGGGAGATTGCCGTTTCGGCGCCGGCATCCGTCAATTTGTCGGCATGGGCGGGATAGCTGTGCGAGGCGCCGGTAAAACCGATGACGCGCATGCCGGCGGCGCGCGCCGCATGCACGCCGTGCACAGAATCCTCGACCACAACAACCTTGTCAGGCGAAACACCCATCTGGCTTGCGCCATGCAGGAAGATGTCGGGCTTCGGCTTGGCGCGGTCCGGGCCAAGGTCCTTGGCGGAGAAAATGTTCGGCGCAAAAAGCGGCTTCAGGCCCACCTTGGTCAGCATCATGTCGAGCCGCTTGGTGCTTGAATTCGAGCAGATGCAGCGCTTGATCGGCAGCCTGGAGACTGCGAATTCGACGCCCGGAATGGCCTGGACGTCCTGCGCCAGCCTGAGGTCGAGCATCTTCTCTGACTTATCGAGCAGCGAGGCCGAAAACGGGATGCTCGCCTCGCGCTCGATCTGCAGCAGGATGTTGCGCCATGTCATGCCGGCGAAGCGCTCGCCCATTTCTTCGACGCCGATCGGATATCCGGCCTCCGTCAGAAGCGCTGATTCGACTTCCGCCGCGATGATTTCCGAATCGACGAGAACGCCGTCGCAGTCGAAGATGATGAGGTCGAAGCCGTCCATATGTTCACGCCTTGCTGAAAGTCTGGGCTGGAAGTCTGGGTCTTGTCCGGGAATGCTGCGGCTTTACACGATGCCCGGCCAAAGCTCAACCTGATCTCAAGCATGGCTGCGATGCGGCAAGCGACCGGCTCCGGCGTCGCTGCCGGATCAGCGGCGTTGGCCGCCATCATCCGGCTTCGACAAGCAGGAACCCGCTCGCTACCGAACGCGCATGGGGAGGGAACCGGAAGGCGCAATCGCAAGCCGCATCAGCCGAATGCTCGCCGAGCGCATCGTGCGCGGCGCTGTAAGATGAGAGCGTCTGGAGATGACCGTGGAATGAGGTCGGCAGGATTGCCCGCCGACGTCATGGCAAGTTTAAAGCGAGCTCAGAAACGCGAGGGACGGCATAAAGAAATATTCGCCTCCCTTCATCTTCACCGCTTGAGGAACCGTTGCAACGGTCTTGAGGGAGCTGGGATCACCCCAGATGGCAGCTCCTTCCATATCTGGTCGCGCGGCATCTTGTTTTGTTTGACCGATGACCGGATCGACCCCAGGCGGTGGAAAGCCAGCCGGAACGGCTGGGAAACCGGGATTGTTGGCCCAATTTTTCTGCGTGAATTCGAACTGATTGCCTATGTCGCTGTTGAACGCCATGAACAGCAGGCCGACGTATTTACTCGGTTTGTTCTCGATCTTGCCATCGTTCGGATTATCTGTTCGCACGCCATAGGTTTGGCCGCGTCGGGCCATGAGGTGCTTTCGCTCGCCAGCACTGTTTTCGAACCCGCCCGACCCTCGCGGATTGGTTTTTCGGATATGCCCTGAAAAGGGACACTTCGCGCCGCTCTTGTCGCTGAAGTAGTTGAAGTTGTTTGGGACGGGTGACTCAACTCCGTCTTCTGACTGCATCGTGACCGGCGTTCCGTCCTCGAAGCGCCCGACGACCATGGCGCCGGCCCTTTCGTCATCAGATCCGAATAAGCGATCTGCAAGTTTCTGCTCTTGCCTTTTGAAGCGGCGGACGTTTTGTTCCAGCTTCCGGTATACGAAGTAACTTCCGAAATGAACGGCCGGATCGGGCGCTGCTGGATCAGGAACAATAACCTGTTCTAATGGGAAAGCCGGATCCCAGTTCGCAATCCCATCTGTCGCGTTTTCTTCCGCGTCGATGTCTTCCAGCAGAAACAGCGGCTGACTGCGCCCATCGACATAGCCAAAGTGTTCGATACCTTCTTCATTGTCATTGTGAAGGCCCAGGCCATCTTGGGTCCCTACGATTGTTACCCCTTGCGAGGCTTGGATCAAGTTTACCACCTGATCATGAGCAGCGACCTTGGTGTCATTGAGCATATCTCCCACCAAAACGACCGCATGGATGGGTTTGCGAAAATAAGAATCCCACCTGCTGACATCAGGGTCATTCAAGCCGGATTTTTGCATACCCGCGCGGAATATCGGATCGCTCGGTCTTTGGGCGATTTGGAGCGCTTGATAGCCCGCGTCGGTAAGGCCAAGCCCAATGTACGGCGTTCCCGGCGTCGAAGGTTTGGCTTTGAATGCTTCAATTTCCATTAAATGTTGCTTTGCCGATTTCATCAGCGTCGTGGAAATCACTCGAAGGAAGCTTTTCGCAGCCTCCTTATCGTCAAACCGCAGAAAAAACAGAGTCAAAAACTCACGAACATGCGCCTTGATGATGTTCGGTTGAAGATTGTTAAGCATAGTGCTGTCGTCAGCCGATAGATTTTTCCATGAGATTGGAGAGTTTAACGTGACGGACATCTTGCGTTCCTCCGTTAATGACGTCGTCATTAAACAACAGGTAGCATATTAGAGTCAACGCAACCATTTATTATTTGATTTGTATTTCCAATGACGGTTTGAATCTTTTGCCATTTTTGACCTGCAAACGAACCTATTTGATATCAGGGTGCTCCGCATGTCCTCGATGCTGCGGGCGAGGGGGTAGTGGGCTTTGATCTGATTTATCACCCGCCCTCTTGGATAGGCTCTGCTGCCGGATCTGCTGAAGAGTGCAGTGACTGCCGGTCGTCTTCCGCTGAGAAGATGATGGAGCGACTTTCCGCCGTTCGGCGCGCCCAGACTTTGTCGAAGAAACTTGACAGCGGGGCCTCGCCGAGACTGCCGGCAAGATGAGCCCGCCTTTCGTTACAGTCGCGAGGCAGGAGCGGCAGCCGCGATGATCTGAGGTCCCCGCGACGTCGCGGGAATGAAAATGGCGAGCAGATAGCAGCCGTCAGGCCGCCAGCTGCCCACCCCGGCGTCCAGCTGCAGATTGCGTCGAGCCTGTCGCCCGAAGCCTGAACCGGGAAACCAGTTCGCGCAGCTTGGCAGCTTCCTGAGCAAGCTGGCCGGATGCCGCGGTGGATTGCTCCACCATCGCCGCGTTCTGCTGGGTCACCTGGTCCATGGAATTGACGGCGGTGTTGACTTCGGCAAGGCCGGTCGACTGCTCTCTTGCCGATACGGCGATGGCATCCATGTGCTGATTGATGCGGGCAATCTGCTCGCTGATCGCCTTCAGAACCTGGCTGGTATCGAGAACCAGTTTGACGCCGCTTTCCACTTCCACCGACGATTTCTGGATGTGGCCTTTGATTTCCTTTGCCGCCTGCGCCGATCTCTGGGCGAGCTCGCGAACTTCCTGGGCCACCACCGCAAAACCCTTGCCCGCGTCTCCGGCGCGTGCCGCTTCGACGCCGGCATTCAGCGCCAGCAGATTGGTCTGGAAGGCGATCTCGTCGATCACGCCGATAATGCTGGAGATCTGCTGGGACGAAGCCTCGATGCGGCGCATGGCTTCTTCGGCATGCGACACGACTTCGGAAGACTTGGCGGCGTTGCGGTTTGCATCGGTCGCTTCAGTGCGTGCCTCATCGGTCCGCTTGCTGGAGTTCGAGACATTGGCGGTGATCTGATCGAGCGCTGCGGCGGTTTCTTCGAGAGAGGCTGCCTGCTGTTCGGTTCGTTTCGACAGATCGCCGGCCCCGGATGCGATTTCCCTTGTGCCTTCGTCGATCGCGGCAATGGCGGTTGCGATGGCGCTGAGCGTCTGATCGAGCTGCCTGATCGACATGTTGAAATCATGCCGGAGGCTCTCAAAGTCGGGGGCGAAGGGCTCATCGATCTGGAAGGCGAGATCGCCGGATGCAAGCCGCTTCAAGCCTGCGGCGAGGCCCGATGTCGCCGCCCGCAGCCGTTCGGCGGCATCTTCGTCAGCCTGCTTGCGCGCCGTGATCCGCTCGGCTTCGCCCTGCAATCGGGCTGCCTCGGCGTCTTGCTCAAGCTGCTTGTTGGCAATCGCCGCCTGGCGGAAGATTTCGACGGCCGATGCCATCGTTCCGATTTCATCGGTGCGGCCGATCCCGGTGCAGGCAATGGCTGTGTCACCGCCGGCGAGCCTTTGCATGTCATTGGAAAGCGAAAGGATTGGTTTGGTGACGGTCTTGCGGGTCAGGAAATAGAGGCCAACGGCGAAGAGCGCGGCCAAGCCCAGAAGCGCTTTCAGGACGATATCGACCGACGCTTTTATGTCGGCGCTATGTTTGGAAATTTCGTCCGACGCCGCGGTGATCTCATCCCCGGCCTGTTCCATGGCAGATTCCAACGTCGAGAACTGCTGCATGAATTCGGGCAAGGCCTTCAATGCCGCCGAGGGATCCTGGCTCGCCAGATCGACGATCTTCTTGGCGCTTTCGACATAGGTCAGAAGGGGAGGTTCGATGCTGGCAAGCAGCGCTTTGGTCTTTTCGTCGGCGGCAAGCGTCTTGTTGGCAGCAATCATCTCGCGGAACGACGCGTCGTGCTCCGCCAGATCCGCCTTCACCCCGGCAGCTTCTATGCCTGCTGCCGGATTGGACGCCAGCATGGATGCCAGCACGTCCGCGCGCATTGCGTCATGCATCATGTCGGCCTGCATGTGGTTGCGCAGAATTTGTGCCGACCGGGCAACGTCGGCGTTGTTTTCGGAGAGGGTCGAGGCGGACCAGATGCCGACGCCAGTCGCGCCACCCGCCAACCCGAAAATCGCGATGCTCGCAATGATGATCTTATGCTGGATCGACGCCATGATAGGGCTCTCTCGTTAATTTAGAAGGTGAGAGTACTAGAACATGCTTAATGATTTCTCAGCAGCGTCTCGCTTAGCGGCGCGAAAACAATAGGTTGCAGCGGATATTTCACTCTCGATGAAAAGTTGAGCTCTTTGTGGGGGCGAGCGGATCCCCGATGCCGATAGAATGACGGACCTGCGCGAGTGCCGCGGCTTCGTCGAGGTTCATTGCTGCTTCACGGTCTGGGGCGTACCATGCATGGGCAAGAGGAGAGGGACAATGAGGCTTTCAGCTTTCGTCCGACCGGCGGCAGCCGTAGTGCTGCTGTTTGCCTTCACATCCACCGACGTTATCGCCAAGGGCAAGCACCGAAGCTGTGCGCAGTTGCAGGCGATGAAGGATAATGCCCTGACCGGCGGAAAGCATGCCGGGGATGGCACCGACAAGAGAGCCAAGATCGAAAGGAAGATGAGGAAGAAAGGCTGCTAGAGGCAAGTCGACGATAGCTTGCGAGCACCGAGAGAATGGTCTGGCAGCAGGCGAGCCTGTTACCGCGTTGAGGATGGCGCGACATCCATCAAATCCGCGTCATGGCAGACGAACCGCAGCCCGGGGACTACCTTTGGCAAACTCATGCACTAGATGGCGATCGAGGAGGACGCCACCGCCGCTCTTGGGAGGAGAACAAGCGGCATGCCTAGAGAATGGATGAAGAGGAAGACAGCATGACGATCGAGGACATCATCGAAACCCTGGAAAAGACTGACATGCCCGACAGCCGGATCGACGCTTTCATCACCTGTGCCTTTCTGTTGAAGCAACTCCGGCCGGCCGAGCCCAACGATTTCGACGGTCCTAACGATTACCTGCCGAGCAGTATCAAGTCAGAGCACGGCTTCCTGATGGCGCGACCCTTCACACACGACGTCAATCATGCCATCGACCTGTGCCGGGAAGTCCGGCCGGATGCGGTTTGGCACCTCGCCCGCGGCCGCCAGACAGCGGACGAGTCGCTCTACGGTGCGCAGCTGCGCGAGATCAAGGAGGGTGAAAGCGTGCTCGGTGAAGCCGAGAGCAATCACGCAGCCCTGGCGCTCACTCTCGCGGCGCTGCGCGCGCATGTGCGGCAGGAAGATGAAAAGAGGGCAGGTGCATGAGGGAGGTGGATGCTGAACTTGAATCTTTTGTAGATCCGTAACAAACCTACCCATCAATCGGAAAAAGCTTCAGGAACTGCCGGTCGCCCTCCGGCGAAAACAGGATGGAGCGGCTTTCCGCCGTGCGCCGCGCCCAGCCTTTGTCGAGGAAGCTTGAAAGCAGGGCCTTGCCGAGGCTGCCGGCGAGGTGGGCGCGTCTTTCGCTCCAGTCGAGGCAGGAGCGGCAGAGCGGCCGGCGCGACGATCTGAGGTCGCTGACATCGATGCCGATGCATTTGAGATCGCTTTCACCCTTTTCCGTCAGCGCCAGGCCGTCGCCGATCGCATCGATCGAGCCGGAGGCAATCAGGCTGACGAGCATGCGCACGCCGTAATCGCCGGCAAGGTGATCGTAGCAGATGCGCGCCTTGCGCAGCGCCGGCTCCTTCGGTCCCGGCTGGTGACGCAGATGGCCGCGTCCGGCGGCAAAGCCCATCATGCTTTCGATCAGCCGGGCGACGGCCTCGTCGGCCAGCGTGAAATAGCGGTGGCGGCCCTGCTTGCGCTGGGCAAGCAGCCCGCCGGCTTCGAGCTTGGCGAGATGCGTGCTCGCCGTCTGCACGGTGATGCCGCCGACGCCGGCAAGCTCGGTCGCCGTCAGCGCCCGGCCGCCGGTGAGTGCCGCCAGCATGTTGGCGCGGGCGGGATCGCCGATGAGCGCGCCGATCTGCGCAATGTCAGGACCTTCCTTCATAGTTCGATCGTAACCGAAGCATCGCCGTCAGGCAATGTGCGAAAACGGCCCAGGAGAGCACTGAGACAGCAAAGGAGAAACGATATGATCACCTGCTTCATCCGCTATCAGATCGACCCCTTCAAGAAGGAGGCGTTTGCCGAATATGCCCGCAACTGGGGCCAGGCGATCCCGAAGAATGGCGCCGATCTGATCGGCTATTACGGCCCGCATGAGGGATCGGCAACGACGGCTTACGGCGTCTACAATATCGAAAGCCTCGCCGCCTACGAAGCCTATCGCGCCAGGCTGGCTTCCGACCCGCTCGGCCGCGAGAATTATGAATTTTCCAGACGCGAAGGCTTCATCCTCAAGGAGGATCGCATCTTCCTCAAAAATGTCTCCGCTCCTCACGCAAAGCTGGTGCAGTCATGATCGCCGTCATCTTCGAAGTCGTGCCCTATATGGGTGAACGCCACAAATATCTGGATCTCGCCGGCGAGCTGCGCACTGAGCTCGAAAAGATCGACGGCTTCATCTCGATTGAGCGTTTCGAGAGCCTGACGAACCGCGGCAAGCTGCTGTCGCTTTCCTTTTTCCGCGATGAGGAAGCCGTCAAGCAGTGGCGCAATCTCGAGGCTCATAGGGCCGCGCAGCAGGCCGGACGCGGCGGCATCTTCGCCGATTATCGCCTGCGAATTGCCAGTGTCGTTCGCGATTACGGCATGTTCGAACGCGACGAAGCGCCTGATGACAGCCGCAGGGTTCACGACGCCGCCTGATCGCTGGCGGCGGCATTCTTGCCGCCGCTCGGCAGCCGGCCGGCGTCGACAAAGTCTGCCGCTCACTCATCGGCCACCCGAATAAATTCCCGAAATCGGCCACCGCTTCAGGCTTTGGTAACTAAGTTGCGTAACCATAACGGACAGTTAAGCGTAGAGCGTATGAGTGAGTATCAGAATGGCATCAGTTTTTCCGCTTGCCGACCTCAAGGCTTCCGTCAAGTCGGATTCCCGGCCGGATTCTTGGGTCGACACGATCATCAAGGGCGATTGCGTCAGCGCCCTTGAAGCTTTGCCCAGCCACTCCGTCGATATCATCTTTGCCGACCCGCCGTACAATCTCCAGCTCGGCGGAACGCTGCATCGTCCCGACCAGTCGCTGGTCGATGCGGTCGACGACGAATGGGATCAGTTCGCTTCCTTCGAGGCCTATGACGCCTTTACCCGCGCCTGGCTGCTGGCCTGCCGGCGGGTGCTGAAGCCGACCGGCTCGATCTGGGTGATCGGCTCCTATCACAATATCTTCCGTGTCGGCGCCACGCTGCAGGATCTGAATTTCTGGATCCTCAACGACATCATCTGGCGCAAGACCAACCCGATGCCGAATTTCAAGGGCCGCCGTTTCCAGAACGCCCATGAGACGATGATCTGGGCAAGCCCCAGCGCCAAGGCCAAGGGCTATACCTTCAACTACGATGCGCTGAAGGCCGCCAATGAGGACGTGCAGATGCGCTCCGACTGGCTCTTCCCGATTTGCAACGGCAGTGAGCGGCTGAAGGGCGAGGACGGCAAGAAGGCGCATCCGACACAAAAGCCGGAAGCGCTGCTTGCCCGCGTCATCATGGCCTCGACCAAGCCCGGCGATATCGTGCTCGATCCCTTCTTCGGCTCGGGAACGACGGGTGCAGTCGCCAAGCGTCTCGGCCGTCACTTCGTCGGCATCGAGCGCGAGCAGGATTATATCGATGCGGCCTCGGCCCGCATCGCCGCCGTCGAGCCGCTCGGCAAGGCGGAACTGACCGTCATGACCGGCAAGAAGGCCGAAGTCCGCGTCGCCTTCAACGTGCTGGTTGAAAGCGGCCTAATCAAACCCGGCCAGGTGCTGACCGACGCCAAGCGCCGCTATAGCGCGATTGTCCGCGCCGACGGCACGGTCGCTTCAGGCGGCGAGGCCGGCTCCATTCATCGTCTCGGTGCCAAGGTGCAGGGACTCGATGCATGCAACGGATGGACCTTCTGGCATTTCGAAGACGGGCAGTCCCTGCGCCCGATCGACGATCTCAGGTCCGTCATCCGCAGTGATCTGGCAAAGGCGGAGTGAGCACCTCTCTGGCGGATCGAAACTACCTTCTTCCGATTTCCCTCCAGTTGCGGAAGAAGACCAAGGCGCCCGGGGTTCGAACTCCGGGCGTCTTCTATTGAAGTCCTGATCAGAACTCCTGATAATCAGTGACATCCACCCGCGTGACGCGCCCTTCCGCATTGAAGGTGATCGTCTCCTCACCCTCGCGGATCAGCGGCTTGCCTGATTTGCTGTGGGTGGCGCGCACCGACCAGACCGATCGGCCGGAGAGCGGCGTCAACGTTTCCACCAGCGAATTTTCCGCCGTCTGATCGGGATAGTCGTCGAAATAACGCCGGAAGGCAGCCATGATCTCGGCCCGGCCGGCAAGGCTGCCGACGCCGTTCGAGACATAGGTCGCATCCTCGGCGAAATAGGCCTCGATGGCGGGAAAATCGAGGGCGTTGATGGCGGCGTGAAAACGTTCGATTTCTTCTGCGGGGTCGAATGCCATGGGTCTCAGACCTTCAATCCGTAAGCCGTGAGATCGCTGCGCAGCTTGTCCGCACCCGAAAACAGCACCGCATTCCAGCCGTAGGCCTTGGCGCCTTCGACATTGACCGTTGCGTCGTCGATGAAGATCGTCGCAGCGGGATCGAGGCCGAAACTCTTCGTATGCGTCTCGTAGATGGCGATATCCGGCTTGATCAGGCCGACATCGCCGGAAACCGTGACGCCGCGCGGCTTAGTCAGGAAGGGGAAGCGCGCCTGCGCCTCGCGGAAGGTGTCGGAGGCGAAGTTGGTTAGCATCGTCACATCACGCCCCTCGGCGATCAGCCCCTCCATGATCGCGACGCTGTCGTCATAGGCGTGCGGCACCATCTCATGCCAATATTTGCGGAAGGCGCGGATATGCTCCTCGCGCGCCGGGTGCTGCTCGATCAGCAGCGCTTCGGCCTCCGCCCAGGTGCGGCCGCGGTCCTGCTCGATGTTCCAGTCATGGGTGCAGATATTGGCGAAGAACCAGTTGCGCTCCGTTTCATCAGGGATGAGGCGGCTGAAGGGAAGATGCGGATCGTAATGAATAAGGACTTTGCCGATATCGAAAACGATATGTCTTATGTCGGTGGTCATGGTCATCCCTTGGATGTTTTAAACGCGAGAGGAATAGCCGCTGCGATCGCTTTTTTCATGATGGTCGGCAAGGCCTGGGCTTCAAGATTTGTAACCGGCTCCCACCATCCGTCATTCGGGCCGTCATCCATGGCGACCTTGGCAGCGATTGCCGCACGCCAGATCGAAAGCCTGAGCTCGAAATGGGTGAAGACATGGATGACGGTGCCAGAGGCCTGCCATGCCGCTTCGAAGGGAGCGGCCGCAGCCGAGGTCTCGCCGTCGATGCGCGCTGTCCAGGCGGTCGTCGGCACCTCGGTCATGCCGCCGAGCAGGCCGCTGTCGATGCGCCGCCGCAACAGGATCTCGCCATCACCTGTTACCGCGATGAAGGCCGCGCCATATCTGACGGGCTTCTCCTTCTTCGCCGCCTTGACCGGAAAGAACTCGGGATCGGAAAGTTTGAGCGCCTCGCACGCCCCCCGGAACGGACAGAGCGAACAGGCCGGCCGCTTCGGCGTGCAGATCGTCGCACCCAGATCCATCATCGCCTGGGCGAAATCGCCGGGCCGATCGGCGGGCGTCAACAGCGCCACCTTCTGCTTCATCGCCGGCTTTGCCGCCGGAAGCGGTGTTGCGATTGCATAAAGCCTGGAGATCACCCGTTCGACATTGCCGTCCATGACAGCCGCCTGCCGGTTGAAGGCTATTGCCGCGACGGCGGCCGCCGTATAGTCGCCGATCCCGGGCAGGGATTTGAGGCCCTCTTCGGTATCGGGAAAGATGCCGCCATGCTCGTTCGCCACCGCTTCGGCGCATTTCTTCAGGTTGCGAGCCCGCGCGTAATAGCCAAGCCCCGCCCAGGCGGCCATCACCGCGTCGTTTTCGGCCGCGGCAAGATCGGTCACCTCGGGCCAGCGCTGCAGAAACCGCTCGAAATAGGGTTTGACCGCCTGCACCGTCGTCTGCTGCAGCATCACCTCGGACAGCCAGACGCGATAGGGATCGGCCTTGACGCCGCGGGCCGCCATGCCGGGCGAAACGCGCCAGGGCAGGTCGCGGTGGTGGCGATCGTACCAGTCGAGCAGGGGCTTTGCTGAGGGCGTGTCGAGTGTGGTGATCGTCATGATTTGCCGCGATGGGGGGAAGTGCCTATACTTGGCGAAGCAATGCCGCGCGATCAAGTCGCCTATGCGAATTGAAGCGCGAATTGGCGGCGGCGCCGAAGGGTTTCGATGAGTTATCCACGCAAAGATGTGAAGCAGATCTCCGAGCTGGCGAACGGGCTGATCGATCCCGTTCTTGCCCGGCGCGCCGGCATCAGCACGGCTCTGCTCGGCTCGTGGAGCGAAATCGCCGGCGAGGATTTCGCCGATTGCACCCGGCCGGAAAAGATCGCCTGGGCCCGCGGCGGCAATGAGGTCGGCGGCTTCCGCCCCGGCGTGCTGACCATTGCCTGCGAAGGCGCGCGTGCGCTCTTCCTCACCCATGTCCAGGGCGAACTCATCCAGCGCATCAACAGCTTCTTCGGCTTTGCCGCCGTCCACCAGATCCGCATCGTCCAGAAGCCGGTCTCACAACCGATCCGCCGCTCCCGCACCCCGGCGCCGCTGAAGGGCGAAGCCGCCCGTAAGCTCGAAGGCATGATGGAGGGGATCGAGAATGACAAGCTGCGCCAGGCAATCCAGCGCTTAGGGACCGCGGTGATGGGCAAGCGGGGGAATCAACGCTGATGAGCAAACGCCCAACTTGACCGGCAACGCCAAGACCGGCGGCCTGACCCGGGCCTGTGCTGAAAAGATCAGTGCGGTTGACGGCCTGGTGCTCAGCCCGCGCATGCGCAAGCTCCTCGCCGAGACCAAGGATCAGCCGCCCGAAGAACGCCGCCAGGCGATCCGCGCCCAGTTCACGCGCAAGTCCGCCTAAGCGTTGGTCTATACCGCCGAATCCGATCCCCTCTGTTATCCGGTCGGCCTGCCATTCAATGCCGAAGTGCTTGATCGTGAACGTGTCATCGAGGCCATGATCGAGAGCTTTGCGGGCTCCGAGCAGCCGCTAGCGACGCTGATCCTCGACATCTTCACCGAACCTTGACGCTACCCTCTTGAACTTTCCTCGGCGGTGTAGAGGCACTGGCAAAACGCTTCGGATGCCATATTTGTATATAGCAGACGGGAGAAAAATCATGCTGGTCTTGCAGTTGCCCCCTGATATCGAAGCGCGGCTGATTGAGCTTTCCAGGCGTACCGGCCGCAGCAAGAGCTTCTATGCGCGTCAAGCCATCCTCGCGCATCTCGACGATCTGGAAGATGTCTATCTTGCCAAAAGGCGCCTCGAAGAACTTCGCCGCGACGAGAGCGATACCGTGCCGCTGGCCGAGCTGACGGCGCGTTACGGGGTGGACAACTGAGTCTCATCGACCAGCCGATACCGGCTGGCCGCCGCCGCGATATCTGTCGGCAAAATTCGCAGACGGACCAATCTCGCAATTTTTGGTCTAGTCGTCTTCCCGCGGTCACAATTCTTTGAAGGAAGTTGGTGAAGCGTGGCTTGTGAGCGGCCGTCAGCCGTTATATCGCACAGTCACGCCGTCAATCTCATTAGTTATGGGGAATCCATGCAGATGTCCGAAATGCAACTGACGAAACGCCGCCTGCTCAGCGGTATCGCCATCGCCGCAGCTGCCGTAGCGCTTGTCGCCTGCAACGACAGCAAGGACGCTGCCGATGCTTCGTCCTCCGGCAAGACCATGGCCGATGGCACCAATGTCGACACCATGCAGACGGCGGCCACAGCGGCGACCGAAATGCCGCAGTCCGACGGCGATGTCGACATGGCCGCAGTGCTGAAGCCCGGCGCGCTGCCGGAAATGGCGCTTGGGAAGGCCGACGCCCCGGTCAAGATCGTCGAATATATGTCGATGACCTGCCCGCATTGCGCTCATTTCCACAACACCACCTTCGACACGATCAAGCAGAAGTACGTCGACAGCGGCAAGGTGCAGTTCATCATCCGCGAATTCCCCTTCGACCCGCGCGCTGCCGCAGCCTTCATGCTCGCCCGCTGCAGCGCCTCCAATCCGGAACAGTTGAGCACGCCGGAACAGTATTTCCCGATGGTTTCGATGCTGTTCAAGCAGCAGCAGATCTGGGCCGCCGCCGATGATGGCCGCGCCGCACTGCTGCAGATGTCGAAGCTTGCCGGATTTACTGAGGATAGCTTCACGAAATGCTTGACGAACCAGAAGCTTCTGGATGAAGTGAACGCCACGCGGGAAAGAGGTTCCAAGGATTTTGGCGTCAATGCCACCCCGACTTTCCTGATCAATGGCAAGCGCTACTCTGGAGACATGCCGGTTGACACCATGTCGAAGCTCATCGACAGCCTGCTCTGAACCGGATCGTTTCGATAGAACGGGCGACGGCGAAAGCCGTGCGCCCGTTTTTTTGTGGCTGCATGACAAGCCCGTCCCGCGCTGCGGAGCGGCTGCATGAAGTTCAACAAGCTGCGCCTGGTCGGCTTCAAATCCTTCGTCGAGCCGACGGAATTCATCATCGAGCGGGGACTGACCGGCGTTGTCGGCCCGAACGGCTGCGGCAAGTCGAACCTCGTCGAGGCGCTGCGCTGGGTGATGGGCGAGAATTCCTACAAGAACATGCGCGCCTCCGGCATGGACGACGTGATCTTTTCGGGTTCCGGCAACCGCCCGGCGCGCAACACCGCCGAAGTGGCGCTCTATCTCGACAATGGCGAGCGCACCGCGCCTGCCGCCTTCAACGACAGCGACGAGATCCAGGTCACCCGCCGCATCGAGCGTGAACAGGGTTCGCTCTATCGCATCAACGGCAAGGAAAGCCGCGCCAAGGACGTGCAGCTGCTGTTTGCCGACGCCTCCACCGGCGCGCGGTCGCCGTCGATGGTCGGGCAGGGGCGTATCGGCGAGCTGATCCAGGCCAAGCCGCAGGCCCGCCGCCAGCTGCTCGAAGAGGCGGCCGGCATCTCAGGCCTGCATTCCCGCCGCCACGAGGCCGAGCTGCGGCTGCGCGCCGCCGAAGGCAATCTCGAACGTCTCGACGACGTCACCTCGCAGCTCGAAAGCCAGATCGAGAGCCTGAAGCGGCAGGCTCGCCAGGCAAATCGCTTCAAGACGCTGTCTGCCGATATCCGCGCCCGCGAGGCGATGCTGCTGCATATCCGCTGGGTGCAGGCCAAGGAAGCCGAGGCCGAGGCCGAGAGCGCGCTGAACCAGGCGACATCCGTCGTCGCCGAAAAGGCGCAGATGCAGATGGAGGCGGCGAAGAACCAGGGCATCGCCAGCCTGAAACTGCCCGAACTGCGCGAGGGCGAGGCGCGTGCGGCCGCCGCCCTGCAGCGCCTGCAGATCGCCAGAAGCCAGCTGGAGGAAGATGCCGGCCGCATTCTGCGCCGCCGCGACGAGCTGACCCGCCGTCTTGCCCAGCTTGCCGAGGATATAAGCCGCGAGGAGCGGCTGGTGGCCGACAATGCCGTCATCCTGGCGAGGCTCGACGCCGAAGAGGCGGAGATTTCAGAAATCCTCGCCGATTCCGGCCGTTATGCCGAGGAAACCCGCGAGGCCTTCGAGGAGGCGGCGGCAAAACTTGCCGACAGCGAGCGCATCTTTACGGCGCTGACGGCCGAGCGCGCCGAGGCGGCTGCCGGCCGCAACCAGCTGGAACGCGCCATCCGCGATCTCACCGACCGGCGGATGCGCCTCGAACGCCAGATGGACGAGGCAAACCAGGAACTGTCAGCCGTCGGCGAGAAGATCGCCGGCCTGCCCGATCCCGACGAAAAACGCGCCATCGTCGAAGCCGGCGAGATCGCCGTCGCCGACGCGGAAGCGGCGGTTCAGCTGGTCGACCAGGCGCTTGCCGTTGCCCGCCAGACCGAGGCGCTGTCGCGCGCGCCGGTCGATCAGGCCCGTTCGAGCCTGAATGCGCTGGAAACCGAGGCCCGCACCATTTCCCGCATGCTCGCCGCCGGTGCCGCCGCCGGCAAATTTCCGCCGGTTGCCGACGAACTGAAGGTCGACCGCGGCTTCGAGACCGCACTCGGTGCTGCCCTCGGCGACGATCTGGAATCGCCGCTCGATGCCGAGGCGCCGGCCCATTGGTCGGACAATGGCGATGGCGCTGCCGATCCCGCCCTTCCATCCGGTGTTGCGCCGCTGCTCGATCATGTCCGCGCGCCGGCGGCACTCACCCGCCGGCTGCGCCAGATCGGCCTGGTCGCGGAAGGCGATGCCGAGTCGCTGATGGCGGCGCTGAAGCCCGGCCAGCGGCTGGTGACGAAAGAGGGTGCGGTCTATCGCTGGGACGGCCATGTCACCGGTGCCGACGCCCCGAGTGCGGCGGCGCTGCGCCTTGCCCAGAAGAACCGTCTGGCCGAACTCGAAAGCGAAGCAGCCCTTGCCCGCGACGTGCTTGCCGAAGCCGAAGAGCGGCAGGCCGCTGCCGCCGAAGCGATCCGCGCCGAGGAGCGCCGACTTGCCGAGGCGCGCGACATGAGCCGCCTGTCGGCGCGTCATCTCGCCGAAGCGCGTGATGCGCTTGTTGCCGCCGAGCGTGCTTCCGGCGATCTCATTCGCCGCCGCGATGTCGTCAGCGAGGCCGCCAGCCAGCTGCGCGCGCAGCTGGAGGAGATCGCCATCCAGGAAGAGAATGCCCGCATCGAGCTGGAGGACGCGCCCGATCTGACTGCGATCGACGAGCGGCTGCGGTTCCAGCAGGCGGAAGTCGCGACCGATCGCGGCGCGCTGGCCGAAAGCCGCGCCCGCCATGAAAGCCTGGCGCGGGAAAACGAGGCCCGCCAGCGCCGCATCATGGCGATCGGCCAGGAGCGCGACACCTGGCGCCAGCGGGCGGCAAGCGCCGAAGACCATGTCGCCACGCTGCGTGAACGCGAGGAAGAGGCGCGCGAAGAGGCAGCCGAGCTCGAACTGGCGCCGGATGAATTCGACGACAAGCGCCGCGCTCTGCTCAGCGAATTGCAGAAGGCCGAGGAGGCGCGCCGCCAGGCCAGCGATCTGTTGGCTGAGGCCGAACGCATCCAGCGCGAGGCCGACCAAAAGGCGACGACGGCGCTGTCGGAACTTGCCGAATGCCGTGAACGCCGCGGCCGCGCCGAGGAGCGCCTGGTCTCTGCCCGCGAGAAGCGGCAGGAAAGCGAAGGCCGCATCCGCGAGGTCCTGAACGTCGCCCCGCACGAGGCGCTGCAGCTGACCGGGCGCCCGACCATGCAGGCGCTTCCCGATCCGCGCGAAGTCGAGCGCGAGCTCGAACGCCTGCGGATCGAGCGCGAGCGGCTGGGTGCTGTCAACCTGCGCGCCGACGAGGAGCAGAAGGAGCTGAGCGAGAAGCTCGAAGCGCTGATCAAGGAACGCGACGATGTCATCGATGCGATCCGCAAGCTGCGCGGCGCCATTCAGAGCCTCAACCGCGAGGGCCGCGAACGGCTGATCGCCGCCTTCGACATCGTCAACGCCCAGTTCCAGCGGCTGTTCACCCATCTTTTCGGCGGCGGCACCGCCGAGCTGCAGCTGATCGAATCCGACGATCCGCTGGAAGCCGGCCTGGAAATCCTCGCCCGTCCGCCCGGCAAGAAGCCGCAGACCATGACGCTGCTATCGGGCGGCGAGCAAGCGCTGACGGCAATGGCGCTGATCTTCGCCGTCTTCCTCACCAATCCGGCGCCGATCTGCGTGCTCGACGAAGTGGACGCGCCGCTCGACGACCACAATGTCGAGCGCTACTGCAACCTGATGGACGAAATGGCGGCCTCCACCGAAACCCGCTTCGTCATCATCACCCATAATCCGATCACCATGGCCCGCATGAACCGCCTCTTCGGCGTCACCATGGCCGAGCAGGGCGTCTCCCAGCTCGTCTCCGTCGACCTGCAAATGGCCGAGCGCCTGCGCGAGATTGCCTAAAGCAATTCCAGGAAAAGTGCGCAGCGGTTTTCCGTCCGGAATTGCGAAACCAAAGACAATAATTCCAGGAAAAGTGCGCGGCGGTTTTCCGTCCGGGATTGCGTGAAACCAGGCAGGCGCAATTTCAGCAAAGGTGCGGCGCGGTTTTGCGCCCGGAAATTGCGTAAAATCAAGGGCCGAGCAATAAACACCAAAAAAGGTCGGCTCTCTTGTCGCTTGTACCCCATTTGGGTGATGCTCTTTTCGCTGACTTGCATTAGAAGTTGTTTCAACGCAACCTAATTACTCTGCTGGAAAGCGGGCGACCAAAGGTTGCGCATTGTCGAATTTGCGTGCGGTTTTCCGGGCGAGGGCAAGAACCGGAAACCGAGAGCAAATCTTGGGAAGTAGCGATCTATTTTCCCAGGAATTGCGTATGACAAGGTCAGAGCGGTCTCTTTACAAAAAGCTGAGCCGTTCCTGGGTTGAGGGACCCCCCGTCCGGTTTTCCTGGCCGGACGGAAACAAGGCTTTGCGGGACATTGTTGCAGTCCCGCAAAGCTTTTTTTATGCCTTGTTTGCTGTTTGGGCGCCTTTCAACCGTTTCGATGCCTGCCGCGGCCAAGATTTATTGTGCAGCGCAACATTCTGCCGCATTTGTCGATTTTCATTTCAACACCAACGGATTAAGCTGATCCCGATTTGGTGTTGGGGGGAAGATGACCAAGTGGGTCTATAGGTTCGGCGACGGACAGGCTGAGGGCCGGGCGCGCGATCACGAGATTCTGGGCGGCAAGGGCGCCAATCTGGCGGAAATGTGCGCGCTCGGATTGCCGGTGCCGCCGGGGCTGACGATCGTCAGCGACGCCTGCAACACCTATTACAAGAATGGCCGCCATATCGAGGATGCGGTGAAGGCTGAGGTGCGCGCCGGCATATCGGCGATCGAAGCGGTCACCGGCCGCCACTTTGGCTCCGTCAGCCAGCCGCTGCTCTTGTCGGTGCGCTCCGGCGCCCGTGTCTCGATGCCGGGGATGATGGACACGGTGCTCAATCTCGGCCTCAACGACGAGACGGTGCAGGCGCTCGGTCATGATGCCGGCGACGCGCGTTTTGCCTGGGACAGCTACCGCCGCTTCATCCAGATGTATGCCGATGTCGTCATGGGCCTCGGCAACGACGCCTTCGAGGAGATCCTGGAAGACGAGAAGGCCAAGCTCGGCCATGAATTCGATACCGAACTCAGCGCCTCGGAATGGCAGCATATCGTCTCGCTCTACAAGAAGCTGATCGAGGAGGAGCTGGAGCGGGAATTCCCGCAGGATCCCGAAGTCCAGCTCTGGGGCGCGGTCGGCGCCGTCTTTTCCAGCTGGATGAGCGCGCGCGCCGTCACCTACCGCCAGCTCCACAATATTCCGGAAGGCTGGGGCACGGCGATCAACATCCAGGCGATGGTCTTCGGCAATCTCGGCAATTCGTCCGCCACTGGCGTTGCCTTCACCCGCAACCCCTCGACCGGCGAGAGGGCGCTTTACGGCGAATTCCTGGTCAATGCCCAGGGCGAGGATGTGGTGGCCGGCATCCGCACGCCGCAAAGCATCACCGAGGAGGGGCGGATTTCCTCCGGCTCCGAAAAACCCTCGATGGAAAAGCTGATGCCCGAGGCGTTTCGCGAGCTCTGCCACATCTGCACCGAGCTCGAGATCCATTACCGCGACATGCAGGATATCGAATTCACCATCGAGCGCGGCAGGCTGTGGATGCTGCAGACCCGTTCGGGCAAACGCTCGACCCGGGCGGCAATGAAGATCGCCGTCGACATGGTCGACGAGGGGGTGATCACCGAGGATGAGGCGGTGCTGCGCATCGAGCCCTCCAGCCTCGACCAGCTGCTGCATCCCACCATCGATCCGCGCGTCACCCGCCAGGTGATCGGCACCGGGCTGCCGGCGTCGCCGGGCGCTGCCACCGGCGCCATCGTCTTCACAGCGGAAGAGGCGGTCGAGGCGGAATCCGAAGGCCGCAAGGTCATCCTGCTCAGGGTCGAGACCAGCCCTGAGGATATTCACGGCATGCATGCCGCCGAAGGCATTCTCACCACCCGCGGCGGCATGACCAGCCATGCGGCGGTCGTTGCCCGCGGCATGGGCATCCCCTGCGTCGTCGGCGCCGGCACCATGCGCATCGATCAACGCAACGAGCGGCTGCTCGGCATCGGCGTCACCCTGAAGAAGGGCGATATCATCACCATTGACGGCTCGGCCGGCCAGGTGCTGAAGGGCGAGGTGCCGATGATCCAGCCGGCGCTGTCGGGCGATTTCGGCCGCATCATGGGCTGGGCCGACCGCGCCCGGCGCATGACGGTGCGCACCAATGCCGATACGCCGGCCGATGCGCTGGCCGCCCGCTCCTTCGGCGCCGAAGGCATCGGCCTTTGCCGCACCGAGCACATGTTCTTCGAGGGCGAGCGCATCCATGTCATGCGCGAGATGATCCTGGCCGTCGATGAGACGGGCAGGCGGCTGGCGCTCGACAAGCTGCTGCCGATGCAGCGCCTCGATTTCACCGGCCTCTTCACCGTCATGCACGGCCTGCCGGTAACGATCCGCCTGCTCGATCCGCCGCTGCACGAATTCCTGCCGAAAACAGACGACGAGGTGGCCGAGGTCGCCTTCGCCATGGGCATGGAGCCCTCCGTGCTTCGCCAGCGCGTCGATGCGCTGCACGAGTTCAACCCGATGCTCGGCCATCGCGGCTGCCGGCTGGCGATCTCCTATCCTGAAATCGTCGAGATGCAGGCCCGCGCCATCTTCGAGGCGGCGATTGCCGCGGCCCAGGAGACCGGGGCTGCCGTCGTGCCGGAAATCATGGTGCCGCTCGTCGGCCTGCGCGCCGAGCTCGATTACGTCAAGGCGCGCATCGATGCCGTCGCCGGCGACGTGATGAGCGAGGCCGGCATGAAGATCGATTATCTCGTCGGCACGATGATCGAGCTGCCGCGCGCGGCCCTTCGCGCCCATGTGATTGCAGAAGCTGCCGAATTCTTCTCCTTCGGCACCAACGACCTGACGCAGACCACCTTCGGCATCTCGCGCGACGATGCCTCGGCCTTCATCCCCACCTATCAGCGCAAGGGCATCATCGAGCACGATCCCTTCATATCGCTCGATTTCGACGGTGTCGGCGAATTGATCAGCATCGCCGCCGAACGTGGCCGGCGCACCCGCAACGACATGAAGCTCGGCATCTGCGGCGAACATGGCGGCGACCCGGCCTCGATCCGCTTCTGCGAGACGATCGGCCTCGATTATGTCTCCTGCTCGCCGTTCCGCGTGCCGATCGCGAGACTGGCGGCGGCGCAGGCGGTGATTTCAAATGGTCTGGACGAGGTCCGGCGCGGTCCGAAAGAGCTGCGGGCAGGCTTGTAAGATATTCGGTGGAGTTGGGCAGGAGTGCCCGTGGCGCTCAGTGATGATACCGCCAGCGATCTCGGTAGATATAAGGCCCGTTCAGATCCCAGGCCATGCTCTGCATCATCTCGGCACTCTGCGCCCGCGATTCGGCCCGCCGGTCGAGATCGATGCGCTGCAGGCAGGTGGCAAAACCATCCGTGCCGCGGCGGAAGCCATAGCTCAGGCACCGCTGCTCATCCGCCGCCCGCCGCTCCTCCGGCGTCATCGTCTGGCAGGCGGAGAGCCCGGCGACGATGGTGGCCATGACGGTGATGAGAAGACGAATACGCATTGGTTTATTCCTTGGAATGCTCGCTCCGAGCAAAGGCCATTCGGGCGAGGGCGTCAAGCCGCTCTTGGCCCGGGAGATCGCTGAGACCAGCCCCTCATCCGGCTGCCGCCACCTTCTCCCCGCGCGCGGGGCGAAGGGGACATGCCGCGACCTCTCCATTCCCCACTAACGTCTCGCAGGGCACGTCCCCTCTCCCCGTCAGAACGGGGAGAGGGTTAGGGTGAGGGGCAACCACCAATCCGACACCGAGAAACAGGATCACGCCGCCCCAGCCGGATCCCCGATCGGCAGCAGCGCCGGATTGAGCGGCGGATCCTGCGGGTTCTTCGTATCGGCCGGATCCTGTGCCGGCGTCAGCGGCGGTTTTTGCTGGATGGGGTCGGGAATGCCGGGTGTCGGCGTCGGGCCGCGCGGCGTATCGGCATTGGGTGTCGGGATCGGGTCTTTGCTGGGCATGAGTACCTCCTTTTCGAAAAAGGAACGGCAGCCTCAGCACTTGGTTCCACTTTCGCCGGCCAAGCTTTCTATGCATGAGGGGCATTCCTCTGTATGAGGAAAGCATGGCCTCTCCAAAAGAGGCCGGAATCACTGGAACGAGCATGGCCCTTCGCGATCGATTTTCGAAAAAACTGAACTGTCCGCAATGTGGCAATGAGGGCTTCGCCGAAGCCTCGGAAGTCGACGATCCCAAGCGCAAGCACCCGGATTTCAAGGTCGATCAGCTGCCGCGCGGCTTTGGCGTGCAGCGGCCCTCGAACAACCAGGAAAATTTCATGATCAAATGCGAATGCGGGCGCAAATTTCCCTTCCGCAGCGTCGCCGAAGCTGCGGCTGAGCGGCGCTGACATCTTGATCTAGACTCAGATCCGCTCCAGCAATTCGATGAAGGCATCGGCGAAACGCACCAGCGGCGCGGTCTCTTCATCGGGCGCCTGCATACGGATCTCCGTGCCGTGATCGTCGAGCAGCGCCAGCACCACGCGCATCTCCTGGCCGTCATCCGGAATGCGCAGCACGGCAATGCGCCGGCAATTCTGGACGAGGCCGCCGGCCGGCAGGTCGAACAGCAGTTCGCCGCCGGAGCGTGCCGCTGCCTGGCGCACCGCCTCGCAGAAGCCGGCATCGCCGCCGGCATAACCTTCGAGCGAAAGTTCGAGCTCGAGCAGCTCCATCGGCAGCATCGGCTCGGACTGGTGGTCGATCCCGCCAAGCGCAGACGCCTGCGGCCTTGCTGCAATCTCGGGTGAAATCATCCCGTCTCTCCTCTACATCTGGAGATGAAACCGCGGCAGAATGGCTCTTTTTTGACATATCAGCAAGGGCTTATGAAGCAGCCCCCGTTTCGCCATGGCCTTCCGCCGTGGATTCCAACGCAATGCCTCAGACAATAGTTTCAATTTAGCCGAACCTTGCCCCAGATCCGGATGATTTTAGGCCGGGCCGGCCTAAAATCTGAATCCGGATCTAAATCAAAGAATTGAGCATGATGTCGTCCGAAAACCGCTTCACACTTTTCGGCATCATGCTCTAAACAGGGGTGAGGCGATTTGCGTGGTCGAACGCGCGGGCGCTGACGAGCAACCGGTAAGTTTGATGGCCATCCGCTTCGACCGCCCCGTTTCCAACGCCGCCCGCTTTTCGCGGCTGCTCGGGGCGTTTTCCCTGGTGCTGGCGCTGGCCGTGATGATCGCCCACCGCTTTGGCGGCCTCGCCACACCCTATCTGGTGCTGCTGCTGATTGCCGCCGCCGGCGGCGCGCTGCTCGCCGCCATGCTGGCAGCCCTCGGGCTGCGCAGCCTCTGGATGACGGGGGCCGAAGGCGGGCTGGCGGCGCTGGCGGCTTTGATCTATGCCGCCGTTCCGCTCGGGCTCGGCGCGTTTGCCACCGAGCATTATTTGACCCTGCCTGATATCTACGACGTCTCCACCGATCCGGTCTCCGCACCCGACTGGCTGTCGCCGCCCTATTCCGACCAGATCTGGCTGAAGCGCAACGCTGATGTGACGCCGGAGGATCGCGAAAAGCAGCTCGCTGCCTATCCCGAACTGACCGGCCGGCGCTATGAGGGCGCGCTCGACCGCGTGCTGGAAGCAGTGCGCAAGGTCGCCAAGATGAGCGGCATTACCATCACCAAAAGCAGTGGCGACACCGAGCCGGGCCGCGATCCCGAGGACAGACCGGTCAAGCCGCCGCCGGTGGCCGATGCGCCCGATATCGTCCCCGTGCCGACGCCGCGCCCCTATGACGACGATGTCGCCAAGCTGATCCGCGGCGCCACCGGCGTGACGCTGCAGGGCACCACCCGCACGCTGATCCTCGGCCTGCGCTTCGATATCCTCATCCGCCTCCGTGAAGAGGCCGAAACCACCTTCGTCGACATCCGCGTCGCCTCCCGCTACGGCCAACACGACCTCGGCTTCAGCGCCGAAATCGCCGGTGATTTTCTGAAGGCGCTGGATGCCGAACTGCTAGGGATTGCTGGGGGGTGAGCAACGGTGGCGCAAAGCGCCAGCAATCGATCCAGTGAATCGATTGCAGTTGCGAACGCCCTGAGCCCAAAGCGAAGGGCCGGGAGAGGGTGCGGCAAACTCGCGCTATAGGGCAGCAACTGCCACCAAACGCTGGTTCCTCGAGTCCTCAACGGCGCGGCCGAATCTAGCACCGCGCGAACCGTACCCATCGCTATTGCGTCTCGACTGCTATGCGGCCTCAGCCTCACGCACCGTGTGAAAAAACGGAGCTGCGTCACGCTGTCGTAAACCAGTGAAGCAAACGGAAGACCAAGACCCAGCTCCTTGGGTTGACTCTGCGGCCGCGCGTGAAACATGCAGCAAAATCATGTACGGTGTTTAGCGCGGAATTCCTGTTGGGAGCAAAGACATGGAACGCAGATTATCTGCAATCCTGGCCGCCGACGTAGTCGGATATTCCGCACTTATGGAGCAAGACGAAGCGGGCACCTTTGACCGCCTTCGAGCCCGACGCACTGAGCTTTTTGAGCCCGAGATTGCGGGGCATCATGGGCGGGTCTTCAAGCTCATGGGCGACGGCCTCCTCGCGGAGTTCGGCAGCGTGGTCGACGCTGTCGAGTGTGCCGTATCTCTCCAGCGCGGAATGGCGGAGCGCAACGCTTCTGTAGCGGAGGAGGAGAGACTCAACGTCCGCATCGGCATCAACCTCGGCGAAGTGATCATGGACGGCGATGACCGCTATGGCGAAGGTGTGAACGTCGCGGCCAGGCTGGAGCAACTCGCCCCCCCAGGTGGGATCTGTGTTTCAGGCAAGGTGGCGAAGGAAGTCGAGAATAAGCTCGCGTTTGCCTTCGACTCTGCCGGGCAGCGGAAGGTCAAGAACATCGAAGAGCTTGTCGACGTCTACTACGTACGCATCGACGCCTCGCCACGCCGACGCCTTCCGCACAAGCGCGGGATCGGCCGTCCGTGGTGGGCACTCGGAGTCGCGGCAGCCATTGTGGCCGTGGTGGCCGCCTGGATGGCGCTGTACTATCCACTGACAGCGCGCTCCCCTGCAGTCTCCAGTACGATCCCATCCGTCGCCGTGCTTCCTTTCAAGGATCTGAGTGCCGACGAGAGCCTGGGATACTTGGGAGAAGGGGTGGCGAACGACCTCATCGCTATCCTCTCGCGCTTTGCTGATATCGCGGTCGTCTCGCGAACGTCATCGTTTGCGTATCAGGACAAGGAAGGTGACGTCCGCCAGATCGGCAAGGAGTTGGGCGTTGGCTATATCGTCGAAGGCAGCGTGCGCAAGGAAGGCGATAGGGTGCGCATCGTTGCGGAACTCATCGACGCTGAGACGGGGGACCATGTTTGGGCAGACCGCTTCGACTAGGCCGGAACCGACCCATGGGCGCTTCAGGATGAGTTGACCGGCAAGATCGTGGGGGCGATGACGGGCGAATGGGGAGCCATACGCAAAGCGGACTACAGTCAGGCCTGGGGCAAGGACAGCACCAACCTGGCTGAATACGACTACTACCTGCGTGCGGAAAGCCAATTGAACCTTTTCACGAAGGAAGGACTCGAGCGATCAGGTGACATCTCGCAGCAGGGGCTGCAGGTGTTCCCCGACTCCCCCTTATTGACCGTGGAGTTGGGGTGGTCTCACTGGATGAAGGTTGGGCTGCTTTACAGTTCTGACCCGCAGGCTGATCTTCAGGACGCGGGCCGACTGGCCGACAAGGTCCTCTCAAACAAGAACCTGAGCCCGCAGGTAGCGAGATTGGCACACTGGCTCCGTGCGTGGCTTCTAACGCTCAAGGGGGACCATGATGGGGCTGTTGCGGAAATGAACAAGGCCATTGCGGCGGCACCATACAATGCCTTCACCCTCACCGATGCAGGAAGTATTTTCCTACAGGCCGGTCAACCCGAAAAGGCGTTGGAATTGACCGACTCTGCAGCCGCTCGGGATCCGGGATTGTCCTGGTTCTTTAACTACGTGCGAGGCTTCATCTTCATCGTGCTTGGTAGAAACGAAGACGCAGTTGAGGTGCTGAAGACCACCGAATTTGCCGACGCGCCACTGCAACTCGCCATTGCCTATATGCGTCTTGGTCGCCAGGCAGACGCCCGAGCTGCCGTCGAGAAGATGCTCAAGTCAACGCCGGCTGCGACGATCCAGTCGTGGCGGCAGGCCTGGAACTTCCGAGATCCTTCCATTCTCGATCAAGCCGCCGCAGACCTTGCGCGCGCCGGTCTTCCAAGTGGTCGCGCTCAATAGCCAAACGGATTGATGTTCAGCCTTCGACGCCCCTACCGTGCCGCCGCAGGCGGCAGCAAGCGATCCGAGGAAGGAATGACGGCGAAGCGGAGTGCCGTGTCAGCCCCCCTCTGCCCTGCCGGGCATCTCCCCCACAGGTGGGGAGATTGGCTGGGCGCACCGGCTTCCCCAAACAATGAACGTCCAGAACGGCGAAACGATAGATGGGCGGGAAGTTCAAGCTACTTGTGATCTCCCCACCTGTGGGGGAGATGCCCGGCAGGGCAGAGGGGGGTATCACGGCGCGCCGGTAAGGTGAGGTAGGGCACACCTCCCAAGGCGGCATCACCCGCAACCACCGCTCACTCCTCCACCACCAACCACCCCGTATACCGCACCACCAACCCCGTCAGCCGCCCGCCGATCTCCACATGGAAGTGGAACCGCCCATCCCGCTCCTCCTCATACGTATCCCCACCCGGCGCCAGAAACATCGGCAGCGGAATGCCGAAAAACCGCCAGCCGCGCACCACGAGCCGCAACTTCTCTCCCTCCGGCACCAGCGCCAACAGCACCCGGAACGGCCCGAAGACTTCGGTCAGCAGATGCCGGTCGCGGCCCTTGCCCTCGACCTGGAAGCTGCGGAAGACCGTGCCGCCGAAATCCCGGGTCCAGATCTCCTTGTCGCCATCGGTTGCGAAGCGCACCGTGACCGGCACTTCCCAGCCCGCTTCGGGAAAGCCGATGACGCGGGCGACGACCCTGGCCAGAAGCCCGCCGCCGCGCTCGATCCGCGCCCGGCCGGAGGCGACGCGCGCGCCGCCGGCATGCAGGGCTGAAATGGCGGGCGGCAGCCGCTCCCAGGCGCTGCCGAGAATCCTGTGGTAGAGCGGCAGGGGCGCCGCCTCGGTTTCCATCCGGATGCCCGATGTGATCTGAAAACGCCGGAAGGCCGCTTCGAAATCTTCAAGCCGCAATTCCCCCGCCGCCGGCCGCGCGCCAGGCTCCGGCCGCACGCCGGTCAGCAGCCGGCGCACCAGCGCGTCGACGCCGATGATGGGAATGAACGGCCCGTCATCACCTTCGGCAATCAGATGCCAGCCTGAAGTCAGCCTCTTTCCCGCGTGATCGAGACCGCCGACGCGGACGAACATGCCGCCGCGATGTTCGCCGATCGCGAAACGATGGCTGGCGCCTTGCAGCAGCCGCGCAAACGGCAGCAGCGATGGCAGGAGCCGGAGGCGGACCAGCCGTGCCCCGAGGCTGAGCAAGTGCTGCAGCGGCTGCGGCTCGGTGCCGACACCGGTGAAGCTGGATTTGAGATCGGCAAAGCGCGCCGGCAGCAGCGCCAGATCCGGCGCATCCACAAGCAGGAACTTCCGGCTGCGCAGCGGCGTAACCCCCGGCGGCGCCACCGTCACCCGCATCGCATCGATCAGCCCGCGCCCGGCGGCCAGCCGTCCCTCGCGCAGCACGGTGACCTTCCTGCCGGCATAACTCGCGATCGCTCTCACGACATTGAGCCCGATCCGCACATGCGCCGATGGGGCAATGCCCGCCGAGACACTGTCGATCCGGGAAAAATGCGGCGCCATCGCATCGAGTGCGGCGAAGGAGAGGGCGGGCAGGCTGCTCAGCCCCGAGAGCGCAAAGGTGCCCTTGGCCCTGGCTGCGGCATCGAGCCCAGCGATGCCGGCGACGAAACCGGTGCTGTCGGCGATATCGGCATAATCGATGTCGAGATCGATGCAGGCCTCGGCCACCTTATAGGCATCCTCCCTGAAAGTCTGGAACGGCCCCGAGGCATCGACGACGAGATCGGGCCTCAGCCGCGTCAGCTGTTCGGTGAGATCGCCGTCGCGATCGAAGGCCACTGCCTGCACCATCGCGCCGAGATTGTTGCTTCCCAGGCCCTCGGCTCCATCTTTCGGCGTCCGGAGATCTGCAACGAAATCGTCAGCCTTTTCAAGCGAGCGCCCCGCAACCAGCAGCCTGAGCCTGGGTTGATCGCCAAGCAGCCGGGCAAGCCGCCCGCCGAAGGTGCCATAGCCGCCGATGATGAGCAGCGAAAACCGGTCGGCGCTCATGAGACGAAGCGGCGCCGCTGCTCCGGCGTCGGCACCATGCAGCTTTGCCGCCCGGCAATCTTCAGCCGGTTGCGGGCGATGAATTCATAGAGCGCATCGGCCGCCCGCCGCGGCAGCAGCCGGAAGATCTTGACCAGCGAATAGGGAAAGCCGAGGCCCGCCACCATGCGGATCGTGCCGTCGGATTTGAAGAAGCCGCGACCCTCTTCGATCAGGATATTGGTCTCATAGTCGCGCGCATCGAGCCCGTAATGCCGGTAGAGTGCGGCACCGAGCGGCGTCTGCGCCGCGAGGAAGCGGTATCGCTGCTGCTTGTCATGTTTCAGCACGAATTTCACCCAGCCGGAACAGAACACGCATTCGCCATCAAAGACGATCAGCGGCTGGTCATCGGCAAAATCAGGCACATCGGCATCGCTGCGATAGCTGTAAGCGGCACGCGTCATGGTAATCTCCCCATCTCCCGCTTACAACAGCCGGTAGGTGGCGGCAAGCGAAGGCGGCCCATCGGCCGCAATCTCGCCGCGCTCCAGGAGATCCTCGATATGGGCGAGCACCGAAAGGGCGGCCGCCCCATGCAGCTTCGGATCGGTATCGCGATAGATCACCTTCACCATCTCGGCAATCTGAGTGTCGCCCGCCCGCACGCGCGCCAGCACCGCCTGCTCGCGCCTGAGACGATGCGCTTTCAGCGCCCGGAGGAATCCGGCCGGCTCCGTCACCGGCCCGCCATGGCCGGGCAGCAGCAGCCGGTCGTCGCGCGCAATCAGCCGCTCGAGCGATTCCATGTAATCCGCCATCGAACCATCCGGCGGCGCGACGATCGAGGTCGACCAGGCCATGACGTGATCGCCGGAGAAGAGGATGTCGCGACCCGCAAGCGAGAAGGCGGCATGATTGGCCGTGTGCCCCGGCGTCAACACCGCCGTCAGCGCCCAGCCATCGCCCGATAGTGTCTCGCCGTCACCGATCGTTATGTCGGGCACGAATGATAGATCCGAGCTTTCGGCAAAGGGATTGATCTCGCCATCCCGCAGCGGCCGCGCCGGCCGGTGCGGCCCCCGGCCCACCGTCACCGCCCCCGTTGCCGCCTGCAGCCGGCCGGCGAGGGGAGAGTGGTCGCGATGCGTGTGGCTGACGAAGATATGCGTCACCGCGCGGCCGCCAAGCGCTGCCATCAGCGCCTGAAAATGCGCCTCGTCCTCCGGGCCGGGATCGATGACCGCGACCGAGGAAGAGCCGACGATATAGCTGTTGGTGCCGAAAAAGGTAAAAGGGCCGGGATTGTTCACTGTAACCCGCTCGACCCCTGCAACCACCGGCACGGCTTGCCCATAGGCCGGCTCGAAAGCGAGGTCGAATGCGGGCGTGTCCATGAAGGAATGATCTCGGGCCGATAACGTCGCCAATTCCTAGCACGACGGCGGCCGCTACGCAGCGCATAAATCTGCGCCGGGTTAAACTTAGTCATTGTGACAGGCGAAGAGCTTTGCTAATCAGGCGTCGATTTGAGCAAGCGGTTTCCGCTCAAGCTCTGGTGGGGCGTCGCCAAGCGGTAAGGCAACGGTTTTTGGTACCGTCATCCCTGGTTCGAATCCAGGCGCCCCAGCCACTGCTGATTTTACCCTTTTATTGCTGATCTTTGCACCCTCATGAAGCGGCGCGGATCTCTCCTATGTCATTACAAAGATGACCATAGGATTGTATTGATATCTTTACAAACATATAGATATGATTATATCATAAAGATATCTATACAATGAGGCCTTTATGGCGCGACCAAACCCAGAAAGCGCTCTGCGCTTCCCGCTTTCAACTATTTTGGGGAACGAAACGAATGTGCGGGTGATGCGGGAATTATCGCTTCACGGCGGGCAATTGAGTGTTGGCAATCTCGTCAACAGAACCAAAATATCCCGCCCTCCCATACTCGCCTCGTTGGCAACCCTCGCAAGTTTTCAAATCGTTACCGAAAGTGGAACCGGATATGCCCGTCTTTTTAGTCTCAATCGAGGCTCACCATTCTCTATCCCGGTGCAAATCCTGTTCGAGACTGAGGAAAACCGCTTTGCCCATATCCTTGCCGCAGTGAAAGAATGTGCCTCCCTCTTCGGGGACAAAGTTGTGGCGGCATGGGTATTTGGCAGCGTCGCGAGGGGCGAAGACAACGCCTCAAGCGATCTGGACGTGGCGCTCATAGCTCATGCGCCAGACATCGAAACGATACAAAACGGAAGCATCGATTTTCTTGCAGCCAAAGGAAAAGAGCTATCGTTTTCGCCGTCGATCAATACCCTGTCTATCACTGACCTGAAACGATTGCGCCAAAGCGGCGATCCCTTATGGCAAGCGTTTCTAAACGAAGGACTGGTAGTGCTTGGACCTCGTCCGGAATCAATACCGATGTGAAGAGACTACGTTGACCAGAAGCGGCCCTTCGAAATCCTCTGACGCTCGTCATGGTGCAAATCGCTTGATAATCGCCAGGGGATTTCTGGAATCGGCCAAATTGCAATCAGCAGTGCTCAAGCAGGAACACTCGGAAATCCGATTGCTGCGACTGTGGTCAACGCGGCAATCGCCTATACCGACGCACTCACGGCAACCTTCGCGAACAAGATCAATCAAAACGATCACGCAGCGGTCATCAAGACTTTGCGAGACGCATTGGGAAATCGACTGCCAAAATCTCAGGAGACCAGGCTAACTCGCATTCTCGGCAACAAAGACCTAGCCCAATACGGCGGCCGCTTCATGCTGCTATCCGACGCGGAATCTCTATTCGAGCAGTTGAAGGAATACGCAGAGTGGGTGGAAAACGAGATGACCCGCCGCTGATCTAAACTCTACGCCAGTCGCTATTTCCGCCTTCCCTAGGGGGCGTGGGTCTGGTGGACTTAACGCGGCTGCCCACTCTGTTGCCGCGAACTACCTGCCAAAATTTGAGTTCGGTTAATACTGTGGAGGATGAAGGTGGCCGAATTGTTCGGAATGCTTGATGATGAATGGGAAGGGCTGCAGCCCTATCTCGGCGGAACGTTTACAACCCAAACCTTTCGAAGCGCCGTAGAACAGAACGCACCGCATGCCTGGGCAAAACTAGTTGAGCGATATGGGCGGGGCGGAAAAGGCAGCGGCAAGTACTATTCGCCGTCGAACATTCTATACAATTACCTAAATGACAAAGCTCGCAATTCCCTGATTATTCGGCGTGGCCTCGTACCATCTGAAAAAGGGTGGGGAACGCGAATCGTGGTCCAATGGCAAATTGCCGATGCGGTTGCGCCAATCACAAGCGAAGAAGATAAGCAATTTATTGAAGGCAGAGAGGAGCGACGTGTGCACCTCTTGCGCGAACGAAAACCCGGCTTGCGACGAGATCTTCTCAGAGTTCGGAAACGTGTGGGCATGTCCTGCGACATCTGCAAAGCGACCGGTTCGCACATCGCGGAAGACATGCGCGACTCCATGTTCGAAGCTCATCACGACAAGGAGCCTTTCTCTACTCCCGGTGAGCGCGCGGTAACGATCAAAGACATGGCCTTGCTTTGTGCAAACTGCCATCGCTTGCTTCATCGCCTTGTGGCCCTGAAGGACCGATGGTTTGAGGTGGAGGAAGCCCGCCAGGAGTTTGGTTTCGAGCTCCAAGCCATATCCGCATGAAATCCGGCTTGACGCCTTAAGTCGCCGCACCGCTGACTAAATTACACTGTGACATCTCGTCCGGCGGCGCCAGCCTGTGAGCTTCTGTTAGTCGATAGCCGCTTTTTGCGTCACGCTCTTGCGCGCCATGGCTTCTTCAGCAAAGTTCGGCTTCAAATAGAAGGGTGGGGCATGAGCAAATCTTGGATGGTGCGCGCTGAGCGTGACGGGCGGCTGTTCGACGCGTTCAAAGAGAAATCGGCGGTCGCGATTGGCTGGAACGAAGTTGGTGACCTATCGAATGTGAAGACACGGAAGGCGATTAGCGATCTAGTTACGGCGACGTGGCCGGAGACTAAGCTACAGTCGGTTGCCATGGTTGCTGGCCAGCTTCATCGATTTGTCAACGAAATCGATGTCGGCGACATGGTCGTAACCTACAATCCTTCGCGCCGCGTTTATATGATCGGCGAGATCGCCGGCCCCTATCGCTACGACACTTTGGTCGATCCTGAAGATGCACAGGTTCGGCCTGTGCACTGGCAGGGAGAAGTCAGTCGGGATCTCCTATCCGTTGAAAGTCGTAACAGCCTCGGTGCAATCTCCACGCTGTTTCGGATATCAAACGATGTTGCCGCAGAGCTCAAGAAGGCGATGGTCTCGGGACAGCCTGTGAAACCAGAGGCGGTAGCGACGACAGATGCGACGGAGGACGATCTCTTCAAATCGATGGAGAGCCGCGCTCATGAGTTTATAAAGGACAAGGTCAACGCACTCGCCTGGGACGACATGCAGGAGCTTGTCGCGGGATTGTTACGCTCGCTGGGTTACAAGACGCGGGTCTCGGACGCAGGGCCAGATCGCGGGAAGGACATAGTTGCCTCTCCGGACGGGTTCGGTTTCGAGTCGCCTCGTATTGTAGTCGAGGTCAAACATCGTAAAGGCACAATGGGCGCACCGGACGTTCGAAGCTTCCTAGGTGGCCGACACCCGCAGGATAAGGGTCTGTATGTGAGCACCGGCGGTTTCACGCGCGAAGCTCGGTATGAAGCGGAGCGTGCAAACATCCCGCTGGCGCTCATGGATCTAGACGACTTAGTGAAGAGCCTGCTGGAGCAATACGGGAAGCTTGACCTTGAGGCTCAGCAACTCGTGCCCCTGAAGCGAATCTTCGTGCCGGCTTGGACATAGCGGTTAGTTATTCAGTTCCCCATCCGCAATGTCAGTCGGGCTTGCTGTTCGCTTCGTTGACTTCATCGCCTCAACGATCTCCATCGTTTCGACTGAAACGTGGGTGACGCGAGCGATCAGGTCAATCATCCTGAACCGCGCCAGGATCTCCGGAGGCCGTTTGGCTTAAGTTATGCGGCCAGCGCTAATTGGTCCAGCATGGCGTAGTATCGTACCTCGGCTTCGGCTGATGCTGACGACGCCGTTCACCGCCCGGAACAACGTGCGGGCGCGGATGGCGCGGCCTTCGGGGGCCATGTCGGACTGCAGTTCGGGCAGAGGTTCGGCGATCATATCCATGAGGAAGAGGTGCTCGTCGAGATGCCATTGCGGCGTCGGGCTGGTTTCCGGCGGGGAGTGGTCGAGTATCGCGTTCCAGAAGTTTCGAACGCGGCAGCGCCCGATAACCAACCGATCTCACCTTACCCGCGCTCTGCAAACAGTCGAACACCTGTGAGTCCGGCAAGCTTTTCCGCGAGCGCCTCCTGAAACCCAGCATCGCTAACCTCAGGCAAGGCCTCCCGCTGCCGGCGATGATACCAATAACCGCCGCTCACCTTCGCGGCCCCCGCATCGCTTGCCGCAAGCCACGTCTGCGTGAGGTGCCCCATCTCCAGGTCATCGGGTGCGCCGGCGCCGCCCATCTTGGTCGGGACCCAGCCGGGATCCACCGCGTTGCTCAGAACATCCGGCCAGTGGCGGGCGAGGGCGGCGGCGAGGGTGGCGATGTAGAGCTTGCTTTCCGAATAGGCCTGGCTGGCGTTCCATGGCCGCTTCTTCCAGTCGATATCGTCAAGGGCGCTGCTGCCGCTGCGGTGCATGCCGCTGGTGAGATAAACCAGGCGATCGGGACGGGCGATCCAGGCGGTGAGGAGATAGGGGGCGAGCACATTCACCGCCAGCGTCTTGGGGTGACCATCAGGCGTTTCGCCCCGGCTCCTTTCGAGGTAGATGCCGGCATTGTGGATGACGGCGTCCATGCGGCCGATGGCGTTGACCTGCTCGGCGATCGATCGCGTCTCGGCGGCGCTGGCGAGATCGCCGATGACGAGGCCGCGTGCGGCAGAGGAAATCGCTGATATGGCGGCGGCGCGCTCCCGGGAGCGGGCGTGCAGCACGACGTCATGGCCTTCCTTCATCAGGGTGCGGGCGGCGGCAAGGCCGAGGCCATCGGTGGAACCGGTGATGAAAATGCGGCTCATGGGTTGTCCTTTCGCGGCGGCGTGGTGGGCGTCAGTCAAGCAGCTTTCGTTGGGCTGCTCAATGCGGGAGTTGGGGCGTGGGTTCCCGTGCTCCCAGGTGAGGATCCATGGAAATTTACCGATCGGGATATTTCGGGATGTGGAGCAGGGTTGAGGCTATGAATTTTCCCGCTCGGTAATATGGCTGGTGGCGCTTCGCAGGTCTGTCCTCTCAGCGTGAGGATTTACGGCTGCCCCTTCGTGCCCATGCCTGCCCCTCACCCTAACCCTCTCCCCGTAAACGGGGCGAGGGGACGTACCTCGCGAGAGGTTAGTGGGGGACGGAGAGGTTGCGGCATATCCCCTTCGCCCCGCCTGCGGGGAGAAGGTGCCGGCAGGGCGGATGAGGGGCATTTTTCGCGGTGATTTCAGTGGCTTGACTCCAGTGCCCGCCGGCATCATGGCGGCGGGTGTAGATCCTCGGGTCAAGCCCGAGGATGACGGAGGATGGGGTGGGGCTCGGCGAAAACGGCAACGTCAGCCTGCGCCACTCGACCCCGCCACTTCACCAAACGCCACCTCACACGCCCGCTTCACGCCGCCGCTCCGCCCCCGCGGCAATCGTCTGCACCAGCTCATCCACCTCCCGCGCCAGCCGCTCCAGTGGCAAGCCGACGAAGCGGCCTTCGAGGCTGATGCTGACCACCCCATGCACTGCGCCGAACAGGGTGCGGGCGCGGATGGCGCGGTCTTCGGGGGGCATGTCGGGCTGCAGTTCGGCCAGCGGTTCGGCGATCACGTCCATCAGGAAGAGGTGTTCGTCGAGGTGCCATTGCGGCGTCGGGCTGGTGTCGGGGGGGAAGTGGTCGAACAGCGCCTTCCAGAGGTTCCGGTGCTCGACGGCGAAGCTTAAATATCCCTGCGCCAGGTTGCGCAGCCGGTCGGTCGGCGGCTTGTCCTTGGTTTCGGAAAGCGTCAGCCTCGCCTCCAGCGCCTTCAGCGTCGCGGAGTTGACGTGGATGACGAGCTCGGCGAGGTCTGAAAAGACCGTGTAGAGGCCGCCGAGCGCGCAGCCGGCATCCTGGGTGATGTCGCGGGCTCTAAGGTTCGTCAGCCCGTCGCGGGCGATCCGCTCGCGCGCCGCCTCGATCAGCCGGGCCTTCAGGTCTTCGCGTTTTTCTTCTCGTCTGCCGGCCATTAACCATTCCACTTCGATTTTTTGAACGTCGTTCAAAATTTATCTTGAACGACGTTCATGATTCTGGCATAACACCTCTCGTGAACAACGTTCATAAACCGGAGGAAGGAAATGTTCAAACTGATTTCCATTTTGTTGCGGGGCAGGGCGCATGATGCCGAACAGGCTTTTGCCGATCGCAACGCCGTGCCGCTGCTTGCCCAGCAGATCCGCGATGCCGCCCAATCGATCCAGTCGGCCCGCCGCAGCGTCGCCGTCGCCATCGCCCAGAACGAGCAGGAGAGGGTGCAGTACGCAGCAATCGTCGCCCGCATCGCCGATCTGGAAAACCGCGCCTCCGCCGCATTGGCGAAGGGCAATGAGGGCCTGGCCCGCGAGGCGGCCGAGGCGATCGCCTATCTCGAGGCCGAGCGCGATGCATCGGAGAAGGCGCAAGCGCAGTTCACCAGCTCCATCGACAAGCTGAAGGCGATCGTCCGCGCCTCCGAGGCGCGGCTGCAGGAGCTGCAGCGCGGCGAGCGGCTGGCGCGGGCCACGCAGGAGGCGCAGAAGCTCGATGTCGTCGTCGCCGGTCCAGGCCTTGCGACGCTCGACGATGCCGAGGAAACGCTGGCCCGCCTTCGCCTGCGCCAGAGCCAGAATGAGCTGACGGCGGCCGCCCTGAAGGACATGGAAGGCTCAATCCGCCCGGCCGGCATCATCGAAAAGCTTGCCAATGCCGGCTTTGGGGCGCCGCTGCGCTCATCCGCCGATGATGTGCTGGCGCGGCTGAAGAGCCGCATCACGCCTGCCGCCTGAAATTGCATCCATCCAACCATTCATCCATCGAACCATAGGGACCACTGATATGAACGACAGTTTCCAGAAACATTCCGCCAGCTGGGTCAGCTTCTCCTACATCTCCTTCGGCTCGGCCGCCTTCATGCTGGCGCTTGGCCTCTACATGATGCCGCTCGATCTCTGGGGCAAAGGCTATCTCGCCATGGGCATTCTGATGCTGGTGCAGACCACGGTGAATATTACCAAGACGCTGCGCGACAACGCCGAATCCGAGAAGCTGATCCGCAAGGTCGAGGATGCCCGCACCGAGAAACTGCTGGTCAAGTTCAATCGTAACGATGAAGATTAATCTTCGTTAACCGCACTGCAGAGTTGTTACCGCACTCAACTATTGCGTAACAACTCTGTGGCCTTCTCTGCCTGCCGAAAGAGGAACGAGCCCGTGCAACACAATCTGATGACATCAAGGAAATTCGCGCCGCTGTTCTGGACCCAGTTCCTCACGGCCTTCAACGACAATTTTCTGAAGAACACCCTGGTGTTCCTCATTCTGTTCAAGATGTCGGCGAGCGAGGGGGCTGCCCTGGTGACGCTGGCCGGCGTCATCCTCATCGTCCCCTTCCTGCTGCTCTCGGCGCTCGGCGGCGAACTCGCCGACAAGCATGACAAGGCCAGGATTGCCGAGCTGTTGAAACGCTGCGAGATCGCCATCGCCGGGCTTGCCGTCGTCGGTCTGGCCTTCTCCTCCATCTTCGTGCTGATGGCAGCACTGTTCGGCTTCGGCGTCGTCTCGGCGCTGTTCGGGCCGATCAAATACGGCATCCTGCCCGATCATCTCGAACGCCGCGACCTGCCGAAGGCCAATGCCTGGATCGAGGGCGGCACCTTCATCGCCATCCTCGCCGGCACGATCATCGCCGCCTTCGCCTTCTCCGGCGGCGACAATGTGCTGATCTTCGGCACGATGATGATGGGGCTGTCGGTGCTCTGCTGGCTGGCCAGCCGGATGATCCCGCCCACCGGCTCCAAGGCGCCGGATCTGGAGATCGACCGCAATGTCATCCGCTCCAGCTACACCCTGGTCATGGAAATCCGCGCCGATAAGCGCCTGTGGCGTTCGGCGCTGATGAATTGCTGGTTCTGGCTGGTCGGCGCCTTCGTTCTCTCCATCCTGCCGACCATGGTCACCGAGCTGCTCGGCGGCTCCGAGCTCGTCGTGCCGGCCTATCTCACCGTCTTTGCCATTGCCGTCGCCGTCGGCTCGGCGATTGCCGCCTGGATGTCCTCCGGCCGCATCGTGCTGCTGCCGGCCCCGGTCGGCACGGCGCTGCTTGGCCTCTTCAGCCTCGATCTCGCCTGGAACCTCTGGGGCTTGGCTTCGGCAAGCCATGCGACGACGATCGCCGGCTTTTTCGCCGGTGAAAATACCATCCGCGTCGCCATCGATCTCGCCGGCATGGCGATATCAGGCGCCTTCATCGCCGTGCCGACCTTCGCCGCCCTGCAGACATGGGCGCATGAGGATCGCCGCGCCCGTGTCATCGGTGCCGCCAATGTGCTGTCTGCGATGTTCATCACCGTCGGCCTCGGCCTGGTTGCCGCCGTCCAGGCGCTCGGCGCCTCCATACCGCAGATCCTCATCGGCCTCGGCATCATCAATTTTGCCGTCGCCTGGCTGATGCTGAAAACGCTGCCGACCAATCCCTTCCGCGATTTCATCTCGATCCTGTTCCGCGCCTTCATGCGCCTCGAGGTCGAGGGTCTCGAAAACATCAAGAAGGCCGGCCGCGCGCCGATCATCGCGCTGAACCATGTCAGCCTGCTCGATGGCGCCCTGGCGCTCGCCATCACCGAGGAAGAGCCGACCTTTGCCGTCGATTACAAGATCGCCCAGGCCTGGTGGGTGCGCCCCTTCCTGAAGATGTGCAAATTCCTGCCGCTCGACCCGACCAAGCCGATGGCGACGCGGTCGCTGATCAAGGTGGTGCAGGACGGCAACCCGATCGGCATCTTCCCCGAGGGCCGCCTGACGGTGACCGGCACACTGATGAAGGTCTATGATGGCGCCGCCATGGTCGCCGACAAAACAGGCTCGATGGTCGTGCCGGTGAAGATCGACGGGCTGGAGAAGAGCTATCTCTCCTACCTCGATAACGGCAAGATCCGCCGCCGGCTGTTCCCCAAGGTCAAGGTCACCATTCTCGAACCGGTGAAGCTGGAAGTGCCGCCGGAGCTGAAAGGCCGCAAGCGCCGCACGGCGGCAGGTGCCGCCCTTTATCAGGTGATGTCGAACCTGCTGTTCCAGACCGCCGATACCTCGTCGACCGTGCTCGATCGCGTCATCCGGGCCGGCCACGAATTCGGCATGGGCAAGCTTGCCGTCGAAGATCCGGTCATTGGCCGGCTGACCTATGGCAAGCTCTTGACCGGCGCTGCCGTGCTTGGCGCCAAATTCCGCGCCCGCTTCCCGGAAACCAACCTCGGCGTCATGCTGCCGAATGCCAATGGCGCCGCCGCCACCCTTCTCGGCGTGATGACGGCGGGCAAGGTGCCGGCGATGCTGAACTTTACCGCGGGTGCCGCCAATATCCTCTCCGCCTGCAAGGCCGCCGAAGTCAAACATGTGCTGACCTCGCGCGCCTTCGTCACCCAGGCGAAGCTCGGTGCCGTGATCGAGGAGATGGAAAAGCAGGTGACGATCGTCTGGCTCGATGATCTCAGGGCCGAAATCTCACTCAAGGACAAGATCCTGGGGTATCTGCGCAAGGCGCGGCCGCTGGTCAAACGCCAGCCGGATGATCCGGCCGTCATCCTCTTCACCTCCGGCTCCGAGGGCACGCCGAAGGGCGTGGTGCTCACCCACCGCAACATCCTGTCGAACGCCGCCCAGGCTGCCGCCCGCATCGATTTCCACAGCGGCGACAAGGTGTTCAATATCCTGCCGGTGTTCCATTCCTTCGGGCTGACGGCCGGCACGGTGCTGCCGCTGATCTCGGGCGTGCCGGTCTATTTCTATCCGTCGCCGCTGCATTACCGCATCGTGCCGGAACTGATCTATGTCTCCAACGCCACGATCATCTTCGGCACCGATACCTTCCTCAATGGTTACAGCAGGACGGCGCATCCCTACGACTTTCGCTCGATCCGCTACATCTTCTCCGGCGCCGAGCCGGTGAAGGCCTCGACCCGCCAGACCTATATGGAAAAATTCGGCCTGCGCATCCTCGAAGGCTATGGCGTCACCGAGACCGCACCGGTGATTTCGATCAACACGCCGATGTACAACAAGTCGGGCACCGTCGGCAAAATCCTGCCGGGCATGGAATGGAAGCTCGAACCGGTGCCCGGCATCGAGGAGGGCGGCAGGCTGCATGTGCGCGGCGCCAATGTCATGGCCGGTTACCTCCGTGCCGAAAAGCCCGGCGTGCTCGAGCCGCTGATCGATGGCTGGCACGACACCGGCGATATCGTCACCATCGACGAGGATGGCTTCGTCAAGATCCGCGGCCGCGCCAAACGCTTCGCCAAGATCGGCGGCGAAATGATCTCGCTCGCCGCCGTCGAGACGCTGGCCGCCGAGCTGTGGCCAGGCGCCCTCTCGGTCGTCTCCTCACTGCCCGACGCCAAGAAGGGCGAGCGCCTGGTGCTGTTGACCGACGCCCCCACCGCCACCCGCGCCGAATTCCTCGCCTTCGCCAAATCCAGGGGCGCCATGGACATGATGGTCCCGGCCGAGGTCAATATCGGCAAGGTGCCGGTGCTGGGCTCCGGCAAGGTGGATTTCGTCGCGGCGCGGAAGCTGGCGGAAACGGCGGCGCAGGGGGTGGAGGCGGCGTAAGCGGCGAGTTTTTCAGCCGCTAGCCTGACTGAAAGTGCTTCGATCCCTGCCGGTCGAACGGCAGCAAGACGATGACCTGCAAAACAAAACAGGCGGCACCCGGCCGCCTCAGTTTGCCGACAACCTCGCTCTCCACTCGGCGTCATCCTCGGCCCTGTGCCGAGGATCTGCTACGAATCAACTGGCAGTAGATGCCCGGGACAAGCCCGAGCATGACGAAAGAGGAGTTGGCGAGACGGCGCGAAGTCTGGTGAGAGCGCCACTCCCAATCTCCGTCATTCCCTTCCTCTGGCAAAGCCCGTGGAAGGGAATGACGGAGGAGAGGTGGGGCGAGACGCAAGAGGCTGCCCTTGGTGCGAACCTGATAGCAAAGCCTCGTCCCGGGCATCTGCAGCCAGTGCAGCAGATCCTCGGCACAAGGCCGAGGATGACGCCGAGTAAGGAGCGAAGTCTGTCAACAAACAGGCGGCACCCGGCCGCCTGTCTTCGCATCTCAAACAAACCGTCCGTTACTTCTGTTCGGGCGCCAAAAACTCTGCGCAATAGGACGGGCCGTCGACGCCGGGGATGTCGGCGACGGTACGGATGTCGCGGATGGTGTAATCGGAGCTGGTGGTGATTTCGGCCTGGCAGCGCAGGTAGGCGGTGCGGGCGGAGGAAATCTGCTTGCCGCGCTTGCCGTCGGCGCCTTCGGCATATTTCGCCGGAATGCGCACGGTCTTGTAGCCGCCGCGCCAGGTATAGATGGTGGTCGAGCCTTGCTCGCTATCGCTGATCGGCGGACCGTAGGCGGCAAAGAAGATGCCGGCCGATTTGCCGACCCAGCGGGCCTCGATCGGATTGCCGGCGGAAGGAATGGTCGTGCATCCGGCAAGCGCAATTGCAAGCCCGGCCGCGGTCATGGTGCGGAAATTCATCGTGTCGTCCCTGATCTCAAGCGCAGTGGCTGCGAAGCCGCCGTCGCAGCGGTTTCGCCTGTCCCGTCTGCCCTTTAGCGCGGAACCTGGCAAAAGAAAATTGCCCCTTTGACACTTCCGTTCGATTTGCGAGAGGTGTGGCTTTTTGCTGCAGCCGCGTGACCCCAGACCTGTCACGTCACCGTCAAAAATTCCCCCGGCTTTTTGGAATTTGGTGCTTGTGCAACCAGATAGGCTGTTCTATAGAAGCGCCGCTGGTCACGGAGTGTAGCGCAGTCTGGTAGCGCACCACGTTCGGGACGTGGGGGTCGAGTGTTCGAATCACTCCACTCCGACCAGCTAGAAACCCCGCTCCGGCGGGGTTTTTCGTTTCTGCTGATCTCAGCCGAAATTCCCCAGGATTTCACCGTTTGATTCATGCGATCCCTGACCGCCCTCGCGCGTTGCGCGCTGTGGATCAAAAGGAGCCCCGCCGAAACGGGGGAATTTGGGTACGGGCGGATCGCACTGCAAGGGGTGGCGTACGGCCCCGTCACGAGGGGGCACCTGCGCGATCCTTGCGACCTAACCCATAGATAGTCGGAAAAGTTCCTGTGCGGTTCCGCACCAAGCGTTAGATAGATCGCTCGTCGCACCAGTCGTTCCGCCGCTTCGGTCACAAGCCGTGAAAAGCGCCCCGCGCCCGAAGGATGGCTGTCGGCTACTTGTTTCATTCGAATGAGAGCACATCTCGATGGAGTAAGCGCCGTCAGGAAAACAAATGGCATACGAGCCTGATATGGCTATCGTCTTCGACAGCGTGACAAAGGCGGTGATCGTAAGTTTCCGCGGAGTCACGGTCTATCTGCCAGGTCCCTATGCTGACCGAAAGGCGGCCGTCCTTACCGCCGAAGCGCATTGCCGCCGACTTGGCTGGCAAGATTGATCGCGACTTATATCAACGATCCAAACGGCAGATATTTGTATTGTGAATCGCTCGTCCTTTCGCAATGAGCGCGCATGCCGAGGCAAAATGTGCTAAGCTCTCTTGGTCGGTATCGAACATCGTTGCCGGTCTATCGTCGCTGATCATCAACAATTTCAGTGGCTTATGTGCGGTTTTGTCATAAACGCACAATTTCGCGGGACCCATAGCCAGTCTTTTGCCGTCCCGTAGCTTTCATTACACCCACAGGCGTTTGGTTTGACATCCAAGCTCCCCACGCGGAGCTGCTATGCCCCACTTCGACCAATCGACCGTCGAGAACACTCTACTGAAATTGTTGAGCGTAGACGGCTTCGCACGCCTCTCGGGAGAGATGGAGCACGTCGACCTTCCATTGCGGTACGTTCTTGTTGCTAGCGACGTCCCATCCACGCATGTCTGCTTCTTGGAAAGGGGCTTGGGATCTATTGTTGTCGGCAGCACCGACGAAGAAGCGGTGGAGATTGGCCACATCGGGTCCGAAGGCGCATCCGGCATGCACGTCGTCCTGGCGGTAGAGACCACCCCCACGCGCACGTTCATGCAAGTCGCAGGATCCGGAATTATGGTGCCGATGGAGACGTTTCAGCGCGCGCTGGCCGATGATCCCGAGATGAAGGATTTCTTCCTTCGCTATGTTCACACAACCGTGCTGCAACTCGCCCATTCGGCGCTTGCGAACGCCCGCTTCAATATGCATGAACGGTTGGCTCGATGGATCCTGATGTGTCACGACCGCCTTGAAGGCAACAACCTGCCAATTACCCATGAATTTCTGGCATTGATGCTTGGTGTCCGGCGTTCGGGCGTCACCAATGAACTACACGTCCTTGAGGGCGTCCACGCCATCCGATCGACCCGCGGAAACGTGCGAATAGTGGACAGGGAAAAATTGATCGAAATTGCCGGTGGCTGCTATGGAGTGCCGGAGCGCGAATACGAAAAGGTGCTGGGTCTTCGGCTCCGCGCCAGGTACATTAGCCCACTCGCTTAACCGCTTCCGAAAAAGGCAACACAAGCAGGATATAGCCTGTTTCGTTTCTGATCTCGACGCTTCTTGACGCAATGTCATATCCGAGGAGCACAGCACTGCTCATCAATGCGCGAGCATCATGCCCCGCTTCAAGGCGAGCGGCATCCAAAATCAGCAAGCTCGGTTCCTTCCCAGTCGTCGAGCGATCCTCCTTCAGACAGAATGTTGAAGTAGAAGCGTGGCATTCGAAATCCTTCAAAGCCGGCATGGCCGGCAGGATAGCCTGTTCATTTTGCCTTTCCGTCGCGCTCAAAGCAACAGCATCGGTAACGCATTCGCCACTGTGCCATGTCATCGCCGGCAATTGTGCGCAACCGCACTGATGGTTGGCCTTGCGAGGTTGATGCACTACGGTTTTCTTATCGCGATCCGAGTGAGCCGTTGCGACGCTCAAGGAGGATGATATGACGGACTTCAATCTCTCTCTCCAGATCGAAGACGTGAACATGCTTTCGGATGCTGTTCGGACTTGGTACCGGCATCATCACGCCACGCCAACGGAACAATCAACACAGCTACTTTGCAGCGCGGCGATCGACCTCTATAATCAAGGACATAGGACGCGCGAGGAACTGGGCACACTGCTGATCATGAAGTTTGATAGCCTTCACTCACTGGACGTCAACGCGCCGACGTCGACGTCTCATCACTAGTGAATCGGTCTGGCGTGACTCTAGAGGCGATGGAACGTGCGGCGCCGTGCGGCGATCTCAGCCGCCGACTGTGATTTCACCATCCGCGACACGTTTGACAAATATCTTCAAACCTTCATGCCTGAGTTTCTTCCAGCCGCCGTCGGAAACCATTGATTTGGCCAGATCGGCAAACCCCGTGGTGAGGTAGGGAACCTGCGATGCCGGTCGTTTGCCGAGCGCTTGAATCAGGCAGTCGGTTCTTGGTGGGGACGAGAACGTGTTTCCTGAACGTTGCATGCCGATCTCCACATGATCTGTGCCGTCCGGAAACCGGATCGTCCCATAGCCGCACTTGGCCGCCGCATTCACTTCGGCCTTGGAGAGAGTGTCTTGCAGAACAAATGACAGCTGGCTGAAAGTGTTGTCGGTGTAGTCGAACTGACCCAGTATGATGAAGTCCAGCTCGTTCTGTCCCTTCTTGGCGCCTTTGATCTTGCCGAAGAAGTCGGAATTCACCCTGGTGTCTTTGCCCGTCTTCATGGCAAGCATTTCGCCGAGCTTGATATAGGTCCTCGGTTTGGACGAAAGGTTTTCGGTACCAGCCGCGGTGTTGCCCGAAGGCAGACTTGCGGTCTCCGGCTTGGCATAGGCGTCAGCGAAGGCTTGCAGCGTCGTGAGGTTGAGCGCTTGGGGAAGCGAACCGCTCTTGAACTTGCGGCAGGAGAGCGCGGCTTGCCGTGTTGCCTTGTCAGGCTTGCCCTCGACATTCCCTGGCTTGCAGCCCAAATGAGCCAGTTGCTGCTGCAGCCTCTTGAGCAAAGCTGCTTGTTCGGCGGAATAGTCGCTGACACCGCGGGTCACACTGACATTGCGGACATCGATGCCGATACCATCCGGCTGCACCACGTCAAACTGGGACGTATGATGGTCATAGCTCTTCCAGTCACCGCCCCAACCCATCATCACCGGGCCGAGAATGAAGTTGAATGATTTTGGGTCGCGGTTTGATTGCGGCTCGCACTCGTTCGATTCCCAGCAATGCGGAGCTTGGTTGGTTGCTTCGCCTTCGGCGGCATAGATCACCTTGTTGTCGCAGCTTGCCGTAACCCAGCCGCTCTCATCGTTTGCCCATCGGATTTTCAGCGAGAATGTCGCCCATTTGCCGAAATCTTGCGGTTTTTGGCACTGGCGGGCGAGAAAGTTCACGCCGTTGCGCGTGTCGGCTTTCAGCATGTAGATGAAATTGTGGATTGCCGGTCCTTCCCAGGACGCCAAGCGCAGATGGCTGTCCCAGCCATCGGGATAAAAGCCATTGGCGGAGTTGTTGTGCCAGCCTTTGTAGGCAAAGGTCGGATCGAGCCGGAAATCGAACTTGTATTCGACGCTTTCGCCAACCTTCATGTCTCGCGTATAGCGAATTGTTGAACGGACGTTGCCATTGCGGCAATCATTTTCGCCGCGTCCATCGCCATAGTCGACATTGGAACATTGACGGTCGAATATCTCAAACCGGGTCACGCCGTCCTTGACCTCCGGTCTGACCGATCCGTTGAACTTGTGGCGCTCAAAACCTTTGGGGAGCGGATCGGCGGTCGCTATGGCGTGGGTCGCAAAAACCATCAGCGCGCCAACCGCCAGTCCAACTATGGGATTTTTCAGCATAGCTCCCCCTCCAAATTGGACTCCAACCATATCACGATCTCTCTTGGACGGTCGGGTTTAGATCGGTGCTAGAGGTGCTGCGCCATGAGCAGGTGCGGCGGTCGAAGCAGCCAGGCTGCTCGTGCTTCCGAGCCGGTGCGGCGGGCGTTTATAACGGCAGCCAGGGCGAGCGACATCAAGTGCGGCTCGTGATCGGCGATGCTTCGGATCATTCCGACCGGAACGCGGCGGGAAGATCGACAGCGACGTCAAGCGGCTGGAAATGCCGCAAGTTTTCCGTAATGACGGTGAGGTCGTAGGCTCGCGCGGTCGCCGCGATGATGAGATCGCCAAGGCCGGGATGACGGCCTTGGCTCTCGGCGTCATCTTCCAGGGCGCCGACGATCCGCGCGACAACGGTATCCATCGGCAAGATCCGATCCCCGAAACTGTCGGTGACGAAGTCCAGCCAAGCCGAAAGGCGCTTTGCCCGCTCGATCCCGCCGCGACGGTGAAGGCTCCGCATTCCTTTCTCGATCTCCGCGACCGATAGAGCCGACAGAAAGAGAGCATCGGCTTCGCCTTGCTCACGGAACCATGCCCGCACCGGATCGGACGGCGACGCCTTGCCCGGCGCGAACTTCGAAATGATATTCGTGTCGAGAAGGTAGGCGGTCACAGATCAATATCGCGCATTTTCGATGGGTTCCGCTCCAGCTCGACCCCACCGGGAAACGTCAACAGGAAATCCCCGAAATTCGGCCGTGGCGTCTTCAAAGCCCTTTTCGCGGCCTCGGCTGCTTCGACGGACACAAGCACGGCAGCCGGCTTTCCGTGTCGCGTGATCGTCACGAATTCCCCGTTTGCCGCTTCATCCACCAGTCCGGCGAAACCGGCCTTTGCCTCTGCCACGCTGATTGTCGACATTGCGGCCTCCTGTCTTAAATGACCATATATGGTCAAGATAGACATTGACGCCGACGGCATCAAGAGGGGGAATTTTCCAAACGTACGTGGGCGTCGCATGAAACAAGGTCGATGCGCTGCGCTTCAGGTTCAACTCGAACGAGTCGGTGGGCGGGAACTAGCCTCCGCACGGGCTTTCGGCGAACGGCTTGCCGTTTATGACACCATAGCATGCCTCGACGCCGTCAACGTCGATGATCTCCATCCAATCTCCGGCACGGGTCGAAGCGTTCTTGCTTTTCACTCCCTTGGCGGTGAATTTGCGCACGGGCGCATTCTCCATTTCCGTATTGCCCGATGCCCTAGCGACAATCATCGAAATCTCGGCAAGTCGGCCCCTGACTTCTTCCGACAACCTGACAAGTCTTTGCAGATCTACAGCGTCAATCTCTGCCATTTGTGCTTCCTGTTTGGTTGATCAGTGCAATGGGTTGCATCCAGGGGTAATATTAGCCGAAATTTTGCACCTAAGGTTAGTAACCCTTTTGGATGAGCGACGCGAATTTCGGTACGACACGACCCAAATGTCGAAGCTGCAGAAATAGCTGCGGGGAAGGCGTGGCCGCTCCTGCGCGCGATGCGGCCTTCGCTCAAGGAAACGCAGTCGGCAGACTATCGTCCAGAATATAGAAGTGTTCGCCGATCTTTATGATGCCGATGGACTCACCCGGACCGGGATCGAGATCCACGCATTCCTTCTTTTCCGAGCATGATGTCTGGACACGCTGTTGCCAGGCCGTGGATTGCTCGCCATTGGGCAAGGCGATTTCATCACTCTCGTCGTAGACGAGCGTCGAGTAGGTTTTCGCCTGGAACGTATCGTCCCATGCAAATGTCCTGAATTGCTGCTCTCCGCCCGGCAGATCGGTTCGTTTGATCTCTGCCAGATACGTTTGCTTGGTCAGCGCAAATCGAACGCTGTCGGACGTTATGCCGACAGCAGCGAGGATACGGAGCAGGACCAGCAACAGAAGGGGTGCGATTAGAAGAGAGACGAGACGCCGCCAGCGCCGCAGCGCGAGGTTGATGCAGATCGAGCTTGCGATGGCGATCAGCGTCACGACCCAAACGATAAGACCGATCGTCCACCAGTCCCATTGGGGAACAAGCCAATACAGCCAATTTTGCGCCAGGAATGGCAACAACCAGAGGGCATATGTCCACGTAAACTTGTCGCCACGTTTTTCTGGCTCTGGCACGTTTTAGCTACCGGCAAATTTCATTGATTCTCTGATCAACAATAACACGCACGACGGCCCCCTCAACCGGAGCGAGTCCTGCCGCGAGGTGCCGAGTCATGAGCATTGGTCGCGGTCGAGGCTATTGGCTCGGAGCTCCAGCGCTCAGCAGCGCCCGTACCAATGCCGCCTGGCTGCGTACGCCGGTTTTGTCGAAGATGCGCTGCAGCTGGGTGCGCAACGTGTTGACGCTGACCCCGAGCAGATCGGCAGCGGCGGCGAGGTCGTGGCCATCGACGATCAGGCGCGCAAGCCGGGTCTGCGCCGGCGAGAGGCCGAAGACCTCCCGCGCACTCGCGATCCGGCGCGCCACCGTCTCGGCGTCGTCGAAGGAGACCAGCGTCTTGCCGTCCTCGAGCAGGACCCAGCAGTGGAGCGGCATCCCCGCCGCGTCCTCGCCGAGCGCCACCGCCCAGGTCTGCTTCGGCGCGATGTTCAGCGGTCTCTGGCTCTGTAGCTCGCGGAACGCCAGGCGCACCGCCTCGCGTAGCGCAGGGTCGTATTCGCGCTGCCGGGCACGTAGGCGACCGGCGGCGGCGACGAGCCCGGGATGGCCAGGCATCCGCTCCCGCGCCAGCCGGTTCGTCCAGAGGATCCTTGCATCCGCGTCGACCTCGATCAGCGGGCAGTTCGCCTCCTCGACGCTGCTCTCCATCATCACCATGCAGCCGATCTTCCAGGCGCCGTCGATCCGCTGGAGGATCCGCAGCTGGCGCTTGCGATCCTCGCCGGTGTCGCTGCCGATCTGATCGAAGGTCATCCAGGCCATGTTGCCGTCGACGACGATGTTGACCTTTTCCCAGCGGACGCGCTCCGCGAAAGCGTGCTTCTCCGGGAATCGCTCGACGATCTTCTTGATCCGCGCGGCGATCGGGTCCCAGCCTTCGTCCACCCGGACGCCGAGCGAGGCGAAATATTCCATCCGCCGGGTCTGCGGCGACTGCACCCAGTGGCTTGCCAGCGCCTCGAAGTCGCGCTGCAGCCAGGCCTCGGTTTCGGCGCGGATCACTGCGATGATCGCCGCCCGGTCAGCCTCGCTGTCGTCCATCGCGCGGTCCCCCGTGACAACGGATCGCAGCATAGCATGATCGGTCTGTCGGAGCATGACGGCACCTCATGTGTTGATGACGCCGGCCAGAAGCAGCGTCACGCCGGCGGTCGCGGCAGTCAGCCCGAGGAGCCGAAGCTTCAGGCGCGGCAGGGTGATCTGATTTCGGTAGTATCGGTCCTCGGCCGCGGCGCCCATCTGCCTCGGGCGGCGGCGGTTTGGCATGTGCGCGGCGACGAGACTTTGAAGGTCCATTGTGTTGCCTCCTGGTACGGGCTTCATCTGCCGTATTCTCGCACGCATCCGAGCCAGGCTCTGTCATGCAGACGGAGGACATCGGGCTCGGCGCCCGGTTGGCAAACGAAGAATCACCTCAACTGGAACGAGTCTCGAAGTGATTCGTTGAGTCGAATGTCCAGCGTGAGGGGGCTGCATCATGAGCAGGCGACGAAGCTTCAAGCCGGTGAAAATCACCATCAATGGCAAGACGAGAACGGTCTATAATGTCGTTCAGGCGGGCAATACCTTGCTGAACGATTGGCCCGAGCAGACGCCGGCGGCGAAGGCCGCCGAACGTCTTGTGCTCGATGTGTTCAATGATGCCGCCGGACCGGAGCAGGTGCGCCGCGCATTCATCACCGCGGCCAAGGCCAGCGACATCAAGTTCAGCTCCTGATCGGCATCTGGAACAGCCTTGGCTCACTTCCATGACACCTGTTCCTGATGGCTGAGATCCTGGTTCTGGAACTGTGTCTCCATCCAGGCGGCCGTAACGATTGCCGCGAGGAAGCCGAAGGTGAGGCAGGTGATCGCCTGGGTCCGCCACGAGACGAAGGTGACCGGCGCCGGGGTGACGGGCTTTTCCGCGCATTCGCCGGGCGGGCAGGCGCAGCCGGAAAAGGCCTCGATCAGGCAATCGCTCATGATGGGCCGCCTTTCATCGTGTCGATGGCGGCGAGGATCTTCTGGTGAAGCGGGCAGCCGTGATCCTTGCTGCCATCGAAAAAGCGTTCGGCCTCCACCAGCGCCTTCAGGAGATCAGGTGCCCCGGCGGTGAAACGGGCCTTGGCGCGGGTCTTTTCGGTTGTTCCCGCCCGCCGGGCGGTAGCAAGGGAAGGGCTGTCGGTCGATGGCTCGGGTGTGGGATAGGCGGCAGACATCTCCGTTCTCCTCAGGCGTAAAGCTGATCGGTATCGGTGATGCCCATGATCTCGCGGGCATAGCGGTAGTGCTGCTCGACGCTGGCGCTCGCACCGCGCAGCCAGGACGGGCCGCGGATCGAATGTTCGGGACGGCTGAGGTACGCAAAGCCGAGGGCGCCCATGCGCTGGGCTTCGTTGGCCATATAGGCGCGGCAGTCGTGGGTCGTGCGTGCTGCATTCCAGCGGGCATCCCGCTTGCTTTCCTCGGTCTCGATATTGCGGATGTGCTGCATCGCCTGTCCTCTCGCGCCTTTGATCGGCTTGTGAGGGAAAGGTATATATCATACCCGATTGCGTCAACGATAAAAGGTATAAAAAATACCTCTTGGATTGACGAGGTACGAATCATAGGCGTATGTCAGGATCAAGTGATTGGGCGACCGGGTGCAACTCCCGAGCTGACGAAGCCCAGCGGCGCGGGAAGCGAAAGTCCTTAAGTGCGCTGTCAGAAAATCAGGACGAGGGCGAAGCGAATGGCCCCTCTGGCACGTGTCCCATCCCGGCTCCGGCCTTCAGGACTTGGCCAATGCTCTCCCGGCTTCATGGGCTTTGCTCATGGGGTAGGGGGAAGCTTTGGCCGGAACCCTCCCTCACCAGCCTTCAGGAACCTTCTCCTCCTAAGCTAAAGAGAGAGGAATGAGAACTGAAGTTGGAGTATGATGTTAGGAGAAAAAAGGAGCCGGCGATGCGCAGCGAAATCGAAATCACCGACGAAGTGATCGAGGCGGGTCTGGATGCGATCACCGAATTCTACGATCCGTGGGAGGAGAAGCTGCCGAAGGACATGTTCCCCGCAGCCATTCGGTCCATCCTGGTGGCGGTGTCGAGAGTGGTGCGCGAACGGCATCCGGAGCTTCCGCAATTTGTGGTTTCAGAGGATGAATCCTCCCGATACCCCTCATGATCCCGGCTGGGGGTCGGCGAGCTTCGGAGAGAAATCCTACAGGCCGTACATCTCTCGCGCGGCGCTGTAGGCCAGGAGCAGCACCGCTATCGTGACGATATAGAACCAGATTCTTCCGGCGCGTGAGGAAGGGCGTATCATATTGTTTTCCCTACTGAAATGTGATTGATTCGCGGCACTATTTTCGAGCCTTGCGCGCTCATCCTTACATCTCGATGATCGATCGGCGGACGCGGCCGACGATGGTGACGGCGCCCTGGAATTCCGGCGGCGGCACGTCCTCGTAGGAAGCCGGCTGGAAGGGCGGATTGTCGTTCGGGCGATAGCGCTTGTAGGTCGCGGCCCCCGTTTCGTCGGCGACGACATAGAGCGCGTTCGGCGCCAGGCGCTTGTCGCGCAGATTGACGAAGATGATCGAGCCCGGCGGCGAGATCTTGTTCATCGAATTGCCTTCGACCTCGAGTGCGATCCATTCGCCATCGGGAAGATCGAGGGCGGCGACCGTCGGGAATTCCGAGAAGTCGGTGATCGGCGCCTGTTCGCTCAGCTGGCCGGCGCTGACCCAGGAGATCTTCGGGATGTCGGCGACGGAGACCGGCAGCTCATCCGGATCGAGCGCGTTGCCGGTGCCGAACTGCAGCCAGTTGAGATTGACCTTGAAAGCGCGGGCATACTTCTTCGCATCGGCAATGCCGAAGCCGTTGCGGCCGGACTCATGCGCCTTGTAGACATTCGCATTCCAGCCGAACCGATCGACGATCGCCTTCGGCCCGGCAAAGCCAGCATTCTTCCTGGCCATGACGAGGCGCTTTGCGCGTTCTTCGCGTTCAAATTGTTCCTGCTCTTTCAACATGATATAAAAAATACCCTAAATTAAGGTACATGTCATGCCCTAATGTGCTTGACATATCGGGTATTAATTGTACCCTAATCGCCATGACAAACACCGACATCAACAACAACGGACAAGCTTTCCGGGATGGGGAGACGGCACCATGAGGTTCACCATTTCCTCGGAAGAGCGGCTTGCCATGGACGTCATGCCGACCGGCGTCGTCATTCACCGGCCGCAAGGCCCAAGGGGAGGGCGGATGTCGGCGATATCAGTTCGCAACGAGGATATCCCCTTCCTCGCCAAGGCCCTGCAGCAGGTGCTGAACGCCAACCGGGAGGTGGAATCGCTATGACCATCTCCCCAAAAACCACCGCCCGCTACACCGGCTGCCCGAATTGCGGCAAGGCGCTGTCGATCGCCGAGGTGATCGAGCGCCACTGCGAAAATTGCGATCGGCCGACGCGCCCGGAAGAGATCAGCGAGACGATGATCCCGCCCGGCGCTCAGCCGATCACCAACCCCGATAGCCCAGCCCCTCCCTGACGGCTATCGGTGGCTGGCGTCGTCGCTCCTCCCTCGGCGACGCCAGCTCCCGGGCGCACTCGCGCCCGACCCAGGCGGCGGCCTGGCAGACGACCGGAGCCTTTGCTCCCAGAGCCGGCGCTCCGGTCGTCACCCCTGAAAAATCAAAGACGTTGTTGGCACCCGCTTCGGCGGCAATGGAACACCGCGTTCGCGGGAAAGAAGGATCAAGCGATGAGCATCCAAGTGAAGGCCGCCCCGGCGCAGCAAGCCGCTCACATGAACGCGCTCGAGCTCTTCCGCTCCGGCCGGGACTATATCGAAATCGCGGCCATCCTCGGGGCGTCGGTGCCGTCGGTGGAAATCGAGATCCACAAACTTCGCAGCGCCGAGAAGGGCGACACCGCCCACGAGGGCCATGCGGGCTCGGAGAGCCGCCGGTTCCCCCGCCGCCCCCTCAAGCCGGGCACGCCGGTCAATTTCGCCGGCGGACGGCGGAGGCTGCGGGTTTGAAGAGGCCATCGCAATCGGGAAAGGCACATCGCATGGGTAAGGACACAGTGAGCCAGGAGATCATGGAGATCCTCAGCCCGGTGCTAGGGGAGGAGCTCGCGGCAGCGATCATCGAGCATCGCAAGCGCACGCTGAAGAAGCCGCTGACGGTCTATGCCGCCAGGATGCAGGCGAGGGAATATCTGCTGACCGGCGACCCGGTCGGCGCCGCCGAGATGCAGATCTTCCGCGGCTGGCAGGCAATCAAATGCGACTGGTACCTCAAGGAGAAGGCGAGGGAAGCCGGGTCGATCAACAGCAGTACGAGAAGGACGACAGTCGATGCCGCAAGAGATTTCCTCTCCGGTGAAGATCATAGCTGGGATGCTTTCGGGTTTCCCGGCATCCGCAGGCACTGATCCCGACATGCAGATCCGCGCCTATCTCGTCGCCATCGAAGGCATCTCGCTGGGGGCGGTCTGGCAGGCCGCCAAACTCTTCATCTCCGGAAAGGTGAGGGATCATAACCGCGCCTTCGCCCCGAGCTCAGCCAGTTTCGCCGAGCAATGCCGCCATCAGCAAGCGGCGATCGAGGCCGAGAGCCGCCCGCGCATGGAAGCCGAACCCGAGACGCCGCAGCCGAAGGTCACAGCCTACAAGATGCAGCTGCTGCGCGACGCCGCCAATGGCAGCCGCAGCGCCAAGCGGGAACTGGCGAGGATGTTTCCCGACAACCCGATCATTGCAAGAGCCGCACGATACGAGGAGGCATTGAGATGACCATCACCTTTTGGACGGAAGACAAGATCGTCAAGGCGGAAAAGCTCTGGAAGGAAGGGCTGTCGGCAAGAGAGATCGCCAACCTCTTCGGCTCGAAGAAGAACACCGTCATCAACATGGCGCACCGCAACCGCGACAGGTTCCCCTCGCGGCAGGACGCCTGGCATCCGCAGCCGAAGGCGGGCCTGCCCGTCCAGCCGATCCGGCACCCCGACCGCGTGACGCGGGTGACCCTGTCGGGCGCCCATGTGACGATGCCGCGCGTGCCCAGCATCGATGGGCCCGCAGAGCCATGAGCACTGTGACCCCACGCGAAACCGAAGTGATCCGCTGGATGGCGGCGGGCAAGACCGCCGCCGAGATCGGCACCATTCTCGGCATCTCCCACATCACCGTGAACACGCACATTGCCAACGCCAAGGCGCGGCTCGGCGTCTTCAAGGATACGGCGCTGGTCGCCGCCGCACTCAGAAACGGCATCATTCGATAGAAGGACAGTCAGCATGGGCGGCAAAGCCACCAAGGTGAAGACAGGGCGGGTCAACAAGGGCGCCGGCCGGCCGCGCAAGGAGAATGTCGAGCGTTTTCCCTGCGGCAAGATCAAGCCCTTCGAAACCGAGAAGGAGAATATCAGCGTGGCGATATCAGCCCGCCGCCGCATCCACGGCTTTGACAGGACGGTCGCCGACGAGACGGTCAAGAGCCCCTTTGCCGGCTACACCCTCGGCCGCATGTTCCTCGACGGCCTGATCACTTCAGAGCAGCGCCAGGCCGGCGACGACTATGCCGAGGCGATCGCCCGCTACCACAAGACCACCGGCATCCCGGCCCCGAGCCCGAGGGCGCAATCGCTGTTCTCAGTCAAAGGCCATGAAGGCGAGGTCACCGAAACCTTCGCCGACCGCGCCCGCAAGGCCAGCAACCGCATGATGGCGCTACAGGGCATCCTTCTGCGCTGCCCGGATGGACCGCAGGTCAGGAGCACGGTCTATAACGTCACGGTGATGGACTACGAACATCTGCGCCAGATGCCGCCGCAGCAATTGCTGTGGCTGCGCAGGGGATTGACAGCGTTGCGGGGGGCGAGGGGCGGGTGATGGAGTGGCTCAAGCCGGGGGTCAAAATTGCCACGCCTAAACACAGGCGATCGGATTGACAGAAGATTAGCGGTTCGCACATACCTGCAGGGCCTGTTCTAATAGGGATATTGACGGATCCACCGTGAAATTGACGTTGCTGCAAGTTTTGAGGACATTGTGGGCGCAGGGGAGCAAGTGTCAAACACATGTCGTTCTCAAGGGATATAAGGAAGCAAGACTGTGATCTACGAGCTCAGAATTTACGACTGCCTGCCCGGCCGATTGCCCGCGCTGCTCAACCGCTTTGCCGAACATACGCTGGCAATATGGGACAAGCACGGCATCAAGCAGGCGGGTTTCTTCACCACAATCGTCGGCGAAAGCAGCCAGCGTCTCACCTATCTCATCGCCTGGGAATCGCTAGCCGATCGCGAGGTGAAATGGACAGCTTTCACCACTGATCCTGCATGGATTAAGGCCCGCGACGAGTCAGAGCGCGACGGGCAAATCCTCTCCAATATCTCTAGCCAGCTGTTGTCACCGACCGCCTTTTCGGCAGTAAAGTAAGACACCGCCGATCCCCACTTGCCGCCAGTCGGAATTCCACCCGATCTGGTCATCCGCGGAAGCGATGAAGAACGGCAGCTCTTAGGATATCGCCAACGCTGCCCGAACGGCCGGAATGGGCGCTTCGCCGACGGCTCTTCATCACCGTCGGCAAAATCGCTTAGGTCAGATCTCAGTGGCTTCGGAGAGCGAAAGCGCCTCATGCTGCGACATCTGTGATTACAGCCGTCTGCCTTCATGGCAAGGCTTCACGAGGCTGAGAATTTCACCATGACACCGCGCTGCCGAAAGTAGGCCTCCATCCGCTTCCTGCCAGACCGGTTATTCTGCACGAGCCTAGCCGGGTCGAATACGGCCTCTTTCAAACCCGCCCGCGTCAACGCTGCCTTGAGGGCCGCGATATGCACGTCGATGTCGGCGTTGTCCGCCTGAAGCGACTCATAAATGCGGTTTGTTGCATCTGCTACGGTCGATTCGCTCACGATTACACTCCTGTTGTCGTCTGGCTGGCCTGACCGTATTGGGGTGAAACCTGTTCACGTCAATGGGGGACAATGAATTAGAAGATTTCGTCCGCTTTCGAAGATGAAGCACCATAAGCAGCCCTACCATCGGGGTTTGCTGTCGAAACGTCACGGCAACAAAGCGCCAAAAGCCGCCATTCCGCGCTATGCGGGTGATTAGATCACGAATTCCTCCTCGTACGTCTGTGGCTCGGGAACGACCGTAGCCTCCACCGGGTCGGGCTGGGGCTCGCTGACGGTGTCGATCTGAAAGCCGGCCGACTTCAGCGCCTCGAACATGGCGTGCAGCGGCCGATGCCGGAAGCGCATGGCGATATGCTTTCTGCCGCGCTGCCAGGTCTCATCGAAGCTGTAGGTCTCGAAATAATTGTCGCTGCCGGTCGAGGCGTGACCCATGGAGGGATGGTGGGCCAACGCTCTAACGCGCCGCTGTATTTGCCGCAGAGCTCACCCCGCCCTCCGTCGTCCTCGGGCTTGACCCGAGGACCCAGGCCAGCCTCCATCAGCAACGGGCATGGATCCCAGGCTCGGAGGTTGGGGATGCATTTTCGCCAAGCTCCCCGCCGATCGAGCCGAAACCCGCCGTGCAGCAATAGCGCACTTTAGCGATGCCTGATGAACCCTTTTCGCTGCCGCTCTATGGGAGTATTTTGCTCTCACTCAACTGAGCGGTGGAGAGTGCAGTGTTTGTGGACGGCCGTCGCACGTTTCTGCTCTTTTTGGCGGTCGCATCCTGGCAGATGGCGTTCGTGCCACGATCAGCTGCGGCAGACGACACCGTTACCATCGATAGCGGAATGCTGAAGGGTGAGAGGTCGGGCACGGTCTTCAGCTTCAAAGGCATACCCTATGCGGCGCCACCGGTTGGTGATCTGCGATGGCGCAATCCCAGACCGATGAAGCCATGGAGCGGGACCAGGGATGCCCGCGATTTCGGTCCGTCCTGCATGCAGACCGACGACCTGCCGAAGTCGGAGGATTGTCTGACCCTCAATGTCTGGACACCCGTCAAGCGTCCCCGCACACCGCTGCCGGTGATGGTCTGGATCTACGGCGGCGCTCTTGCCCATGGAAACACCGCTCAGTATCCCGGTGGCCAGTTGGCCGCCCGGAAAGTTGTGTTCGTCAGCATGAATTACCGTATGGGCCGACTCGGTTTTTTTGCCCATCCGGCGCTGACGAAGGAATCCGCTGACGAGCCCGTCGGCAACTATGGTTACATGGATCAGCTGGCCGCCCTGAAATGGGTCCAGCAAAATATCGAAGCCTTCGGCGGCGATCCGAAGAAAGTGACGATCTTTGGAGAGTCGGCCGGTGGCGGCTCGGTGATGGCGCATATGATATCGCCACTGTCACGCGGGCTGTTCCGGGGCGCCATTCTACAGTCGCCGGGTCTGCCGACCGCGCGGGCGCAGAGCACGCCCTTGTCACCGTTGAAGGAAGCAGAGAAAATCGCGTTGGACTATGCGGCTTCTCTGGGAATCAAGGGCAGCGATGCCGAGGCTCTGGCGGCCCTTCGGGCGCTGCCTGCGGAAAAGCTCACCGAAGGCGCATCGGCACAAGAGGTGCTTGTGGGAATGTCGACAGGCAAGCCCGTCATCGGCATCTCAGGCGCGATCATTGACGGACGGTTTTTGCTGGAAACGCCGGAAGCGGCTTTTGCGGCGGGCCGTCAGGCGCCGGTTCCGGTCATCGTCGGGGCAAATGATCGTGATCTCGGCATCGGTGAGGCCGCGACGAAAGACGATCTCTTCGCGCTCTTCGGCAATCATGCAGCCGAAGCCCGCAGCCTCTACGATCCCAGCGGCCAACAGACCCTCGATGAGCTGAAGCAGCAGGTTCTGGCCGACAAGACGCTTGTCGAACCATCCCGCCACCTCGCTGACGAGATGATCCGCGCTGGTCAACCGACGTGGTGGTATCGTTTCTCCTATGTCGCCGAGGCTCTCCGCAACGATCCGGCATGGAAAGGCACCCCGCACGGCTTCGAAATTCCGTATACGCTCGCCATTCCAAACGCACTGGTGAAAGACAAGGTGACACCTGCCGACTGGGCCATGGCCTCATTGGCAAGCGAATACTGGCTCGAATTTGCAAGAAGGGGTGACCCCAATAGCGGCTCACGGCCAAAATGGCCTCACCACGACCCATTCGCCGACAGGGTCATCGACTTCGGCAATGACGGCGCAACGGTCGGAGCCGATCCGCTGAAACCCAGGCTCGACCTCTGGCAAAGCCATTGGGAGGAGACGAAATGACGGGGGCGGTGCCTGTCGTCTGGTCTGTTGCCTTACCCATTGCGGGAACTGCCGAATAACACAAGCCCGCTTTGTCATTGCCATCTTCCTGGGAAGACCTTTCCGGATGTCGCGATTGACGGAAGCCCGATCTCCGCTGAAATGCGCTTGGCAGCTTCGGGTCGACAGGCGGCAGCCGGGTCTGTCGGATTGCGCCAGAAGCAGACGTCCTATTCCCGCTGGGCTGTCTCGCATAGGCTGAGAAACTCGCCTAGTCGCTGAGCTAAAGTTGTGCGATATTCAAAGCGGGATCGAACTCTGTCTACCGCAGCTCTATGCGAGACAATCTGCCGATGCCGGCAAACACGCCGTCCTTGACGCCGATCCCACCTGCACTAGCAGGCACTGATCGCCCCTTCGGCGCATAATACATAGCCACGAACAACTTTCAGCCTACCGCATTGCACGCACCGTAGCACCGTTCAAACCGGTGCCGTAACGGGCGCGCAAAAATCAGGAGGAGGAGTAATTATGAGCTATACAAAAAACCTCTGTTTCGGACTACTGGCTTCGGCATTTGCTGTCACGTTAAGTGCACCGGCAATCGCTCAGAACCAAACGCCGAAACCAAACATCGTCGTCATCATGGGCGACGACGTTGGCATCTGGAATATCGGGGCCTACAATCGCGGTATGATGGCGGGCCGCACGCCAAATCTCGATAAGCTTGCGGCCGATGGCATGCTCTTCACCGACTACTACGCCGAGGCGAGTTGCACGGCAGGCCGTGCGAACTTCATCACCGGCGAGTTGCCGGTCCGCACCGGCATGACCACGGTGGGCCAGGCGGGTTCTCCGATCGGTCTGCCGGCTGCTGCCCCCACGCTCGCGACCGTGCTCAAGTCCATGGGCTATGCCACTGGGCAATTCGGCAAGAACCATCTCGGTGACCTGAACGAGTTCCTGCCGACCGTTCACGGTTTCGATGAGTTCTTCGGTTATCTCTACCACCTCGATGCGATGGAAGACCCCGCGCACCCTGGTTATCCGCAGGACCAACTGAACGTCGTCGGGCCACGCAACATGGTCCATTCCTGGGCGACAGAGGTGGATGATCCGACAGTAATGCCGCGCTGGGGCAAGGTGGGCAAACAACGGATCGAGGATGCCGGCACGCTCTATCCTGAGCGCATGAAGACCGTTGACGACGAAATCCAGTCCCTCTCTTTCAAGTTCATCGAAAAGGCCAAGGCGGACGGAAAGCCGTTCTTCCTGTGGCTCAACCCGACCCGCATGCACATCGTAACGCATCTCTCCGACAAGTATGAAAATATGCGCAACTCGGAGAATGGATGGACCATTCACGAGGCTGGCATGGCGCAACTTGATGACATCGTGGGCGCCACGATGCAAAAGCTCAAGGATATGGGCGTAGACGACAACACCATCGTCATGTTCACCACCGACAACGGAACCGAGAACTTTACCTGGCCTGATGGCGGGCAGACGCCGTTCTATGGCGGGAAGGGCACGACCTTTGAGGGCGGCTTTCGCGCACCGGCAATGATCCGCTGGCCTGGACATGTCCCGGCCGGCTCAATCGGTAACGGCTTGATTTCGGGCCTCGACTGGTTCCCGACTTTCACCGCGGCCGCAGGCAATGCCAATATTGCCGTGGAACTTAAGGCCGGAAAGGAAATGAACGGGCAGAAGTACAAAGTGTATCTCGACGGTTATGACCAAACGAGCATGATCACCGGGTCGGGTCCGTCGAACCGCCACGAAATCTGGTATTTCGCCGAAAGTGCTCTCGGCGCCGCCCGCGTCGAAGACTACAAATATACCTTCAAGGAACAGCCCGGCGGCTGGCTCGGTGACACAGTGACATTGGGTGCGCCAACCATCGTCAATCTACGTCTGGACCCGTTCGAGCGGACAGCGTTTTACAAGGGGGGGAACACCGGCTCCCTCGAATATTTCGAATGGTATAAATTCGAGTTCTGGCGCTTCGTGCTTGTACAGCAGCGGGTAGAACAATTGGCGAAATCCGCCATCGAATTCCCACCCATGCAGACGGGCGCGAGCTTCGGGTTGAGTGCCGTCAAGGCGCAGATTGCCGAAGCCATGAGGAAGCAGGCGCAATAGGCAGTCCTGCATTTCGAAGGGCAGCTCGCAGGGGCTGCCCACTTTCGTAGCTAAGCCCAGAGCAGCTGACGCACCTTATGTCGCCGGGGCCTTACGCAACGATCCGGCATGGAAAGGCACTCCGCACGGCTTCGAAATTCCGTATACGCTGCGGTCCTGGCCGTAACAGCGAGGCTCTCCTCATCCACGTGCTCATGCTTTCACAGCCGAGAAGAACAGGAACCGCGGCTTGGTCGTCAGGCTCTGATAGGCCTGCGGAAAAAGCGTGCGGGCTTCAGGGTCGGGTTGCGGCTCGCTGACGATATCGATCTGAAATCCGGCCGACTTCAGCGCCTCGAACATGGCGTGCAGCGGCCGATGCCAGAAGCGCATGGCGATATCCTTTCCGCCGCGCTGCCAGGTCTCATCGAAACTGTAGGTCTCGAAATAATTGTCGCGGCCGGTCGAGGCGTGATCCATGAAGGGATGGTGGGTGGAAAGAACCAGGCGACCGCCTTCAGGCAGCAGCCGGTTGAATTCCGCAAGCGGCCTCGACCAGTCGGGCAGATAATGCATGACCAGCGAGGCAAGGATCAGATCGAAAGCTTTGTCCGTAAACGGCAATGGATCGTTCAGATCCGCCGCTAGCAGCCGCGCGCGCCCTTGCAGGCGACGTTGCGCGATCTCCAGCATGCCGGCACTTGCGTCGATCCCGGTCACAACAGCCCCGCGCTCAAGCAGCGCTGCCGCATGCGCCCCGCCGCCGCATCCCGCATCGAGCACGGAAAGTCCGGCGACCTCGCCAACCAGGGCAAGTATAGCCGGCCGCACGTAATAGGCATTCCAGGCATTGACCTCGTTATCGGCATCATAAGCCGCCGCGAACGCATCATAATCATTCTCGGCCAAGATTTTTTCCTTTGCGAAGACTGTTCGAAGACGCCTGTGTGTCGGCGCTTGCTCGATCGACCTGCAAATAGGCCGAGATCAGTCACGCCCGATCTCAAGGGTGACATTGCCAAGACGCGCTGCATCCGAGCGCGAGCCTCCGCCATAGATCAAGGCAAGTGCCAAAAGACGACACGCCTGCGCCGCATGCTTGCTCTTGCGGGCCAGACGCCGAAGACCTTCCGCGTCAAAATCCGCCCGCAATGAAATCGCTGCTCCCATCGCAAACCTCTCGTTTGGCGTATTAATCCCTGTCAGCTTGCCGGATTGCGCGCGGTGACGATCCACGCCGCGCCGTCGATCATCACCGACCGCTCACCGGGGCAGCCCGCGAAGGCGGCACGAACCGCGGCCGAGGCGCGGGCCCGGATGTCGTCGGGTTGATCAGCGAGAGAGCGCGCCAGCGGGCCGACTTCGAGTGTCATCTTCACCGCGTCGTCGAGCGCCGCATCCCGCGTCTCCCCCTTGCCGAATGGGATAGAGGCATCGAAGGGCGCGATGGCGACATCGGTGAAGCCAGCCGCCGTTAGAATGCGCGCTACCCGCCCCTGGTCGCCAAACGAGAACGGGCCGGGCGCTTCGGGACCGGGCGGCGTCATCGGCGGGAGGATGCCCTTCATCGCGCCCATCGGCAAGCGAACCCAATCGTTCTCGGCCATGCCGCGCCAGCAGACGAAAGCGACCCGCGCGCCCGGCTTGAGCGCACGGCGCATATGAGCAAATGCCGCCGTAGGATCGTCAAAGAACATCACTCCGAAGCGCGAGAACAGGATGTCGAACGCGCCCTCGGGCAACTCGGTGCTGCTGGCGTCGGCCACCTGGAACAGGGCCGGCGTATCCTGCGGCGCTCGCGCGCGCGCGCTGCCGATCAGCGGTTCGGATATGTCCACGCCTAACACATGGCCCCCCGCGCCGACGCGGGCGGCCAGATCCAGACTGGACGCTCCCGCGCCGCAGCCGACGTCCAGCACGCGTTCGCCTGTAGCGGGCGCGGCGGCTTCGATCGCGGCCTGGCCGAACACCGCCATCATGGCATCGAGCCGGGCCTGGTAAGTGACCCAGCGCTCCCCGCTTTGGCCTTTCCAGTCGGCGACCTGATAAACATTTTCCTCTGTCATGCCATATCCTTGTTCTGATCCGTTCTTAACCAGGCTATCCGCCCGCGTGATTGTTGCCACCGTGCGCGGCGACGAACATGGCGACGGCCGACCGGCAATAGGATTCTATTTCGTTATCGTCCTCTGCTCTCGCCTCATCGAAGCGTGCGATAATCAGGAGATCGGATCCTTTGATAAGCGCGGCAAATAAGCGGGCGGACTGGAGAGGATCGGGCACGTTCAGAACCGCCTTCGTGTGCAACTGACGCAACAGGGCCTCGATTTGGGCGATGACATAGGCGGGGCCGGCTTCGTAATGGAGCTTGCTTAACGACTTCTGATTCGTCTTGTCGGCCATGATCATGGCTTCGACACTGCGCACCTCCGGGCTCAACAGCGTGCGAAGCAGGGATGTTCCCACCGCCATGAGCTGATGTTCTGCCGAACCGTCGACGCCTTCAACAAGGGCCTGTGGTGCAAACTGATGGCAGTGGGCCGCGATGGCCGCACTGAACAGCGCCTCCTTGTTCTCGAAGTGCCGATAGATGCTGAGCTTGGAGATCCTCGCTCGCTGGGCGACCTTGTCCAATGTCGTCGCTTGAAAACCCAATTCCACAAAGAGTTCGCACGCGGCGTCGACTATCGTTTGGCCAAGCGCCTCGTTGGCGGGCCGGCCGCGCCGGGCCTGGCTATTTTCGGTCACGACAATTACGATCCTTGACAGTATCTTAATTCTGGCATTACGATACTACGTAGTATCTGAAATACGCAAGCCGAAGAATGGATTTTACCCTGTCTTCCAAATCAAGTTTCCCTGGGCCGCTTGGCGATATCGAATGCCTATCGCTGAATGAGTTTTTGCGCCTGGCCCAACCCAACCCCCTCCATCCGCAACACGGAGCCCATCACCATGGATGACGTCATCATCATCGGCGGCAGCTTTGCCGGTCTCGCCGGCGCCCTGCAGCTCGGCCGTGCCCGCCGCAAGGTCACCGTTCTCGATACCGGCCTGCCGCGCAATCGCTTCGCCGGCCACTCGCATGGTCTGCTCGGCCACGATCACAAGCCACCGCTGGACATTCTGGCCGAGGCGCGGCAGCAACTGGCGCGTTATCCCACGATCAGGCTGGTCAATGCCCGGGCCGACAGCATCTCCGGCACCATCGACGACTTCTCCGTCCTCACTGGCGATGGCGAAAGCCTTGGAGCGCGCCGCCTGATCCTGAGTTATGGCGTTGCCGACCAGATGCCTGCTGTTCCGGGTTTTGCCGAAAGCTGGGGCACATCCATCGTGCCCTGCCCCTATTGCGATGGCTTTGAAGTCGCCGGCCAGCATTGGGGCCTCGTCTGGTCCGGCCCGCCGTCGCACAATTATGTCAGGCTGTACCACGACTGGACCGACACGTTGACGGTCTTCGCCGATGGTCACGACATTGCACCCGATATCCGGGCCGATCTGGCGCGCCGCAACATACCTGTCGTTGATGGCCGGATCGCCGAAATCGCCCATCACCGGGGCCATATCACCACCGTTAATCTCGAGAGCGGCCGCAATGCCGCGGTCGACATCCTGTTCGCGCATCCGCGCAACAAGCCGTCTGCAAGCCTGCATGACTCACTGGGCCTCGCCACGGTCAATACGCCCTTCGGCATCGCCCTCAAGGTCGACGAGCGCCGCGAAACCAGCACGCCCGGCATCTATGCTGCCGGCGATCTTGCAAACCCAGCCATGGCCTCGGTCACCACGGCAATATCGCAGGGCGCGACGGCGGGTATCTCCGCCCAGCAGTCGATGCTGGTTTGAGAAGACACAGATGGAGTTCCAACACGTCACCTTCGACCCTGATCAATGAGGAGGCAGGCGCTGAGCGATTGCTCAAGCCAGGGATCATCCGGCGTGGCACGCAGTGGTCGCTGTCGTCATCGAAGGCTCGCTGGTTGTCGGTTTCGATCGCGGGAAGGGAGGCGTCCACTGCGTGCCGCACGAGAGCTGGTAGCGCGGCATTCTCACGTGCACTTTGCCGGGATCATACCAATCCGTAAGAAATGCAGCCTCGGTTGTTCGACCCTCGCACTTTACGAAAATGTATAGTTCCAGCGAAGTCCCCGTGAGGTTTGGAGCGCAGGCTTGGCGCCATCATTGCCAAGTCGAAGGTCAGCTCTCTCATGAACATGCGCACCGCACCTGCCGCCCTTATGCCGGCCCTTCATCCGGTCAGCCTGCGGGTGAACACCTATCTGATCAATCTCGACCGCGCGCCATTGCGCCGATTTCGAATGGAACGCCTGCTGGCAAGCTTCGGCCTTGCCTTCGAGCGCGTGGCGGCGGTCGATGGGGCAGGGCTGAGCCTGCCGCATCCGGGTTTTGACGAAGCAGCCTATCTCAGCCGGCACGGCCGCCGGCCAAACCCTTTCGAGATCGGCTGTTATCTCAGCCATGTCGAATGCGCCAAGCGCTTCCTCGGCAGCCATGCCGAGTTCGCGCTCATTCTGGAAGACGATCTCGATTTCGATGACGATCTGGCCGAGCTGCTCGAGGCCGCTCTTGAGCACCAGGCGCGCTGGGACATCCTGCGGCTGTCGACCGTCAATTCCGGGAAAAAGCACAAGGTGGAGCCGCTGACCGCGTCACGCTCGCTTGCCATCGCGCTCACCCGCGAGAAAGGGTCCGGCGCCTATCTGATCAATCGCAAGGCGGCGGGCTGGATTGCCGACGTGCTTGTCCCCATGCGTCTGCCTTATGATCTCGCCTTCGATCTGGAGTTCGATGATGGGCTGAGCGCCTGCTTCGTCGATCCGCTGCCGGTCAGCCAAAGGGCCGATCCCTGTTCCCAGATCCAGGCAGGGCTTTCGACCTATCGGCTGGGCCGCCGCCGGCCGTGGAGTGTCCTGCCATATCGAACGGCGGCTGAGGTGCGCCGGTTTGCTCGTCGCTTCCGCCGTCTCGCGGCTTGGCGGCTGAGCGGTCAGGACCGCTCCTCCGGGGTGAGCGGCTAGGGCCGCTCCCCCGGGGTGAGCGGCTAGGGCTTCTCCGCCGAGATCAGCGGGAAGCCGATCGAAACGATGAGGCCGGGATGATTGTCCGCCATGGTGATCTCGGCCGCATGCAGCTCGGCGATCGCCTTGACGAGGCTGAGCCCAAGCCCGCTTCCCGGCGTCGTGCGGCTCTTGTCGAGCCGGTAGAGACGCCGGAAGACCTTGTCCCTTTCGCCGGCGGGAATGCCGGGGCCGCTATCGGCGACCGAAACGATGGCGCGGCCGCCCTGGCAGCGGAGCGAAACCGTGATGTCGGTTCCGGCCGGGCAGTGGTTGATCGCGTTCTCCACCAGGTTGGCGATCATCTGCGTCAGCAGGTCACGGTCGCCGCGGATGAGCGCGGGACAGCGCTCCGCGATATCAAGCGCCATCAGCGCGTCTTCGGCGACGTCGGCATAGACCTCGGAAATGACGGCAAGCACGGCGTCGATATCGGTCGCCTGGAAACGCTCCTTGCGGGCGCCGGCCTCGATCTGGGAAATGCGCAGCAGCGCCTCGAAGGTGGCGTTGATCCGGTCGCTCTCGTGTCGCGCTTCGTCAAGCAGAGCCGAAACATCCGCCTGCTGGTCGTTGCCGGCCACCGCGGCATCCAGCGTCAGGCGCAGCCTGTTCAGAGGCGTCTTCAGATCATGGGCGATATCGGCGCTCACCTGCCGCATGCTCTCGACCAATCTCTGCAGCCGTTCCAGCGCCGCATTGATCTGGATCGCCACCGTATCGAGATCGTCGCCGTTTCCGGTGATCGCAATGCGGGCCTGAAGCTGGCCAAGCGAGACATCGTTCATGGTGAGGGCGACCCGGTCGAGCCGCGCCTGGGCACGAACGGCGAGAAAGACGCCGCCGCCGATCGCCGTCGCCACGACGATCGTGGCCGCCCATTCGAAGCTCACCAGCACGATCCGCAGCATCTCGTCGACATCGTTGAAGTTTTCCGCCACCACCAGGCTGTAGGGACCGATCGTCGACACCTGCATCCGGTAGCGCTCATGCCCCTTCAGCCCGACATCCCTGGAGGTGACGGTATAGACGCCGTTCGGGATACGGGGGGCGGCAAAATTGCCGGCGAGTTTCTTGCCGGCATGGTCGGTCAGCGAGTAGAGCCCGTCGGAGGTCGACTGGAAGCTGGCATAATTGTTCAGCGTGTTGACCAGATCCTCGGTATCGTTGGGCTCGTAGGTCGAGACAACAAGCGAATTCATCTCGCCCAGCGACTGTTCGAGATCACGCGCAAGGCCGAGGCGCAGCATGTGATAGATGATAGCGCCACTGAGAATGAAGGTGACGACGAAGAGCACGCCGAAGGTGACGGCAAGCCGGAAGGGCGTGCTCCTGCGCAGGCTAGAGCATGATGCCGAAAAGTGTGCGCGGTTTTCGGACGACATCATGCTCTTACTCTTTAAATTGCGAACAGGATTTGAGATTTTCAGGCCGATGGGCCTGAAATCATCCTGTTCGAGGCGCATGCAGGCTGTATCCGGTGTTGCGAACCGTATGCAGAAGCTGGGCCTGGAACGGCTTGTCGACTTTGGCTCTCAGCCGGCTGATATGGGTCTCGACGACGCTGGTCTTCGGATCGAAGTGGAAATCCCAGACCCGCTCCAAAAGCATCGTCTTGGTGATGACCCGGCCTTCGCCGCGCATCAGCACCTCGAGCAGGGTGAATTCGCGCGGCTGCAGCTCGATCACCTGGCCGGCGCGGCGGGCCTCCCGCCGGATCAGATCGAGCTCGAGATCGGCAACCCTGAGCACTGTCCTCTGCTCCTGCACCGGCGGCCGCCGGCCAAGCGCATTGACGCGCGCCATCAGCTCGGAGAAGGCAAAGGGCTTGACCAGATAATCGTCGCCGCCCGCCTCCAGCCCCTCGACCCGATCGTCGACGCCGCCGACCGATGTCAGGAACAGCGCCGATGTGCCGACCTTGGCGGCCCTAAGTGAACGCACGATCGCCAGACCGTCGAGGCCCGGCAGCATGCGATCGACGACGATGACGTCATAGGCCTCGCGCTGCGCCTGAAACAGCCCATCGCGGCCGTCGCCGAACACGTCACAGACATGCCCGGCCTCGGAAAAACCCTTGGCGATATAATCGGACGTCTTGGTATCGTCCTCGATAAGCAGGATTCGCATCAGCCCGATCGTTCCCGGATGCCTGGGGGATCAATCTAGCTGATCAGACTTCGGCCTCAACTTACGGATTGGTAAGGTGGCGGGTGGGGGAGTGGAGCCTCAGGAAGTCGGGCGAAGAGGTAGGAGGTCGCCCGGGTTCCCAGTGGCGCCCGCAAGGGGCCGAAAGGTGCCTACGAACAGATTTCGAACCCGCGGGGGGCGGACGTTCTTCTTGGGTTGGAGTCAGACTGATCGCGCGATAGATGGCTTGACAGTGTGATCAGCACAGAGTTAGCGCTTTTGGCCACGCACTATCACCACATGGTCGTTTCGCTTTTTCACATTTGAGGGGCCACGCATGGATGTGCAAGCCGAAGTCGACCTTCCAACTCAGAGACAAGAGCGGGGTTGGGCATCGGCGACGTTGCTTTGTGTTCTGGCATCGCCAGTCTTCCTCGTTCTGAAAACACTCGCTTTTATGTTTGGCCTGAAGCCGTTCCTGTTTTTATTCGGGGCATTCCTCGTCGTCGCTGTCGTGGGGTATCTTCTTGGCCCGGTGTCGGTGGTTTGGAGTGGGTATATAGCGGTGACCGAGGTCATTCTTGGGCTTTCCGAAGACCACAAATACTTCTTGTGCTGTTCGTCGAAAGACCGATTTGAAGCAGAAGTTGTTTCGTGGGTGCCAGTTTTGATGTTTCCGGCAGGAATGACGAGCTGCCTACTTCTAGCTCGGTCTATGTTTTGGAAATCCCTCACGCTCCGACAGATGATATTGGTTGTCGCGGCCTCGACTGTTATCGCGCAAGGTCTGTTGTGGTACTACGAATGGCAAGAGGTGATCGTGAAATGTTCGGCCGTTCAGTGTAATTTCTGAAACGATTTGGGAATTGACTCACCGCGACTAACCTGAAGCTACAGGGTGGTTTTTGCTACCTAATCCCGAACGAAAAGGGTCAAAGCCGTCATGATCGTTCTGGAAGGCCGGCTTTCGGTCTCGACGGACGGGGGAACGGTCACCGCCGGCCCCGGCGAGATCGTCTACATGCCCATCAGCCCGATCGTTCCCGGATGCCTGGGGCAGTAATCTAGCTGATCGGGCTTTGGTCACAACTTACGGATTTGTAAGGTGATTGGCATCCCCGACAAGCTCCCATAGATCGACCTTCTCGGCGCGCCCCTTGAGCTGCACCAGGCCGAGCGGGCGAAGGTGGAAGCGATCGGCGACCGCGTCGCGTGTGGCCGCACTCACCAGGATCGAGGTATTGAATTCCTTGTTCAGTCCCTCCAGCCGTGAGGCGACATTGATCGTATCGCCCATGGCCGTGTACTGCTGTCGCGAAATCGCGCCAAAACTGCCGACGACCGCCGGGCCGGTGTGCAATCCAAATCGCGTGACGAGGGCGGGACGGCCATTTTGACGATTGGCTTCGTTCAAGTCGTCGACCGCCGCTTTCATGGCAAGCGCGCATCGGCAGCCGTTTTCGGCATGTCCGGCATCGGGAACAGGGGCGTTCCACATGACGAAAATGGAGTCGCCGAGATATTGCACGACAGTCCCGCCATGGCGCTCGGCGATGGTGTTCAACAGTTCGAAATAGGCCGACAGCGTATCGACCACGTCTTCAGGCGAATGCTGCTCGGAGATGGTGGTGAAGTCGCGGATGTCGGTGAAGAGCACGGTCACATCCTGCCGCTGCGCCTTGACGGCGGTTCTTCCCTGGGGATCGATGATCCGTCTGACGACTTCGCGCGGAACATAGAGGGCAAACTGGCCGATGGCATGGCGGCTTGCCGCCAGCGCGCTCGCCAGCGTGTTGATCTCCGTTATAAGGGAATGGGAGACGCCCTTCTCGCCGACGTCGAGATCGCCGATCCTGCGCGCCTCGTCCGCCAGGCGATAGAGGGAGCGGCTGACCATGCGGGACAGCATCACCGTTGCAGCGACACCCGCGATCACGAAGGCGCTGGCAATGAGGAGATTGCGCACAAGCAGCCGATTGGCCTCAGCCACCAGGTCCTCCAGCGGCACGACGATTGCGGCCACGCTTCCCTGAAACAGGCCAGACACGCTGACGGGGGCAATCTGCACCAGATGACTTTCACCATCGAAATCGACCCGCGCCAGGCCGCCATTGGCAAAGGCGGGATCCTGCCTGAGCCGGGCCACGGTTGCGAGGCTGGTGTCGAAACCGTTTGCGGTCGCGGCAAAGGCGCCTGCCGTTCTCGACCATAGTCCGATGATCCTGCTCATGACAGCCGGGTCGGAATGGGCGACGAGATCACCGCCACCATTGATGATGTAGGCTCTTGCTCGCGGCGAAATCTGACCCGCGTCCAGCAGGCGGCTGACGGTCTGCAGGTGAATGTTGATGCCGACCACCACCTGGCCATTGTCCCGCATCGGCGCTGCGATTGTCAGCGTCGGAACCTTGAGCGTGCCGGCGACATAGGGTCCAACGGAAACCGGGATACCGTCCTGAACGACGGATTGATACCACGGGCGTTGCCGCGGATCGAAGGATGCATATTCGACGTTCCTCGTCCCTATCTCAATGGCTTGGCTGTCGAGAAAGCGAAGCGTCGATATGACGTCGGTCGTTTGTCTCTGTGCAATCGTTCTGACCGCGAATGCCGTGCCTTCAGGCACCGAGAGGGTCTGGCGAACATCGTCCCTTACCGTATTGATGACCTGCAGGTACGAGCCATCGGGATAGCCCGTGTAGATGCTCGTCGCGTTCGGGACGTTTCGCAGAACTTCCAGAAAGAATTGCTGTTTTGCCTTGATATCTTGGGGCGGCGGGGAAGTAAGCTGCGGCAGGGTCGCGGCGAGTGCGACCGCCTCGGTGCCGCCCTGCAGCGTATTCCGGTATCCCTCGATCAGCCGCAAGCTCATCTCGCGCATTTGCTGCACGCCCGCGCTCACCGCAGCATCGCGTCCATGGCTGAACGCCATCCAGATGATCGGCGTCGACGTGCAAAGCAGCGATGCGACGACCAGGACGCCGAGATGCAGTCTTAGCGGTTTCGACCAGTGCACGAGATTTTCCTCGGAATGCGGACACGTCTCAGCACACGAAGCTCAACGATGGCAGCTAACCGCTTTTTGAAAACTTACACAAGGTGATGATATCGGTTCTCCGGCGCTTGTGCAGATAAGCTGGCTGCGGCTGCCTCGCGACCGTTCAGGTTTTCCTGCGGCGGGGGCGTCGAAAAGCCATAGCGAGCTTCCGCGACAACTCAAATGGCGGGCATCTCCCCTTGAGCACCGCCATGAAGCCCGAAAGACCGTCATGTCCGGTCGCCGCCACGATAGGCACTCTGTCGGAGGATGCTCGCCGCCCGGCACGCCGGCGCCGTACTGCGGCGGCGTTTCACCATATCGAAGGGAGGGGCTGAGAATGCCCTTGTCTCAGGTTTCGCCGGGACGAACTGCGCGGGCCGAGGTGAGCTTCTCGGCGTATAGCCGGATCAGCCATGCGCCTGGCCGGTCTTAGCTCATGACGCTCTTTTGCAGCTCGATCAAGCCGATTGGCGCCAGGCCGTTGCTTTACGAACTTTCGGTGCAACTTCAGTGCCAAGCAGCTCGATGGAGCGTCGCATCGCGTCATTATCCAGTGCGGCTGTGCTCATTTGAAAGGTGAACCGCGACACGCCTCCCAAGGCCTTATCGGCGGCGACTATCCGGTCCTCCACCGTTTGTGGACTGCCGACCAGGAACGCGCCGTTCGGGCCGCACATGTGCTCGAATTGCGCCTCTGTCGGCGGCGGCCACCCTCGTTCCTTTCCCGCTTCCGTAAACATCTGAAACCAGCCGGGGAAAAACGCCTCTTTCGCAGCCTTGTCGGTTTCTGCGACAAAGCCGAGAGCATGGACACCGATCTTCCGCTTGTCCGGATCGTGGCCAGCGTCGCGCCAAGCGTCGCGATAGAGTTCCACAAGAGGCCGAAAGCGATCGAAGCTGCCACCGATGATCGCGATCATCAGCGGCAAGCCAAGCGTTCCAGCCCGCGCGAAAGACCCCGGTGTTCCGCCCACGCCGAGCCAGATTGGAAGATCGTGTTGATAGGGACGCGGATAAATTCCCTCGCCCTTCAGCGAGGGGCGGAAACGGCCCTGCCAGTCGACTTTGGGGTTGGCTCTGATCTTGAGCAGAAGCTCGAGCTTCTCGACGAAGAGCGCGTCATAGTCGCGCAAATCGAACCCAAACAATGGATAGGCATCAACGGACGAACCACGACCGACAACGAGCTCGGCTCGGCCGCGAGATATAAGGTCAAGAGTGGCGAAATCCTGAAAGACTCGGACGGGGTCGGCCGCACCAAGGACTGTGACTGCGCTTGTCAGCCTGATCGATTTCGTCCGTGCTGCGGCAGCAGCCAGGATTATCGCCGGCGCTGAATCCAGAGCATTTGCGCGGTGGTGTTCACCCATCCCGAAGACATCCAACCCCACTTGGTCTGCCAGTTCGACCTCGGCGAGGACGCTTGCCATACGATCGGCGGCCGACTGCAACCGGCCTGTGGCAGGGTCAGTCAAAAGCATCGCAAAACTATCGATACCGATTTCCAAGGAGAACTCCTTCCAAGTTTCAATCGCAGGGAACGCTCAGTAGGCGTCCGTCGTGTCGCCGCGTTGTGGCTCCTTCCAGCCCAGCGACTGGCCCATTTGGGTAGTGTGGCAAGATGCCAGACTTAAACACGCAAGGAGAAAAACAGTGAAACGTATCATCAGTGCCTCTGACGAGAGCTGAAACTCATTGCGAGCAAAGTGCGCGCCCGCAATGACGGTGATATCTGGTGATTGAACCGCCTGGCGTTTAACGCAGGGAATCCAAAATGACAGCGAAGCTGCGACGGTGGAGCCACGCCACTGTGCCGGTCATCGCCAGCAACACTACGGCTGGCAATGGATTGCCGCCGATCAGGAAAAGGTGAGTGAGGACGGCGAACACCATGGTGACAGCGAGCGTCAGAGCGCCGAATGCCGTGCTTGCGGTCACCAGCAGCGCGATCGCGCCGCCGACTTCCACGATGCCCGTCAACACGCGAAACCACTGACCAAAACCCACTTGGTCGAAAATCGCCACCATCATCGGCACCCCGGCAATCTTTGCGCCCCCGGCCGCCAGGAACACGGCAGCAGAAAGAAGGCGCAGAGCCCAGGATGCAACGCGGACGGCTTTACTCTGTGAAATCAGCGGAGAATATGCGGCTGTCATCGGTATCTACTTTCCCCTATCTGCCATGGGCAGGACCAAAATAATTGTCTGTTGCCTCTCATCACACGGCGGAAAGCATTGGGAAAGCCGATATTTAATGATGGATACCATCGTGTAATCCGATATTACATCCATGTCGGTATTGGTGAAGGGAACAGAGATTGGACGGAATATCGCTCGATCAATTGCGCACTTTTGTGGTGACTGTCGATGAAGGGAGCTTCTCTGCGGCAGGCCGCAGACTGGGGCGGGCCCAGTCGGCCGTCAGCGAACTCATTCGCAGCCTGGAAATTAGACTCGGCGTTGAATTGTTCGATCGGGATGGCCGATATCCTCGATTGACCGGAGCAGGAGATTTGCTGCTTCCAAAAGCCCGCGAGATCATCGCCAAGGTGGACATATTCAAATCCTACGCGAAGGGGATGGCCACCGGGCTGGAAGCAGAGCTGTCCGTCGTCATCGACGTGTTCTTTCCCATCCACATAATCGCTGAGGCAGCAAAGGACTTTCGCGAGCGTTTCCCAACTGTTCCCTTGCGTCTGTTCGTGGAGGCGCTGGGTGGCACGGTGGAGCCTATACTTGATCGAAGAGCCAATGTCGGCATCGTTGGCTCTTTGCCGGTCATGCCTTCAGGGATCGCAACCGAGCCTCTCGGCAGTATCCTGTTCAATATCGTTGCTTCCGCAGACCATCCGTTATCATTGATCGAAGGGCCGATTTCCAAGAGCCAACTCGAGCAGCATGTCCAGCTGATCCTCACCGATCGTACGGAGTTGTCGGCCGGGCGGGAATTCGGCGTGATGTCTTCGCAGACCTGGCGGCTGGCCGACCTCTTCGCCAAACATACCTTTCTGGTCAACGGCCTTGGTTGGGGCGGGATGCCGGAACATGCCGTGAAGACGGATATCGAGGAAGGGCGGCTGGTCTCGCTGATCATCGAGGATTTACCTGCAGGCGGACTTCGACTGCCAGTGTCCATCGCCTATCGATCCGACGATCCGCCAGGCCCTGCAGGACGCTGGTTTATCGGTCGACTAACAGCGTGTGCCAACGACAGCTCCATCAAATAGCGCCACCGTCCATGATGGAACACGCGAGCTTCCTCCCGGAAAGTTCAACGGCTACGCCTGACTCGCCGAAGCCCCACTACCCTGCAACGATTTCGCTGATCTGCACGATGGGCGCGATGTCCGTATAGTTGGCGACGTCCGCGACGATCTCGGCGCGGTGGGGACCGAACGCCTCCTGGAATATCCCCAGGGTTGGCGAGTAGATGTGGCACGCCGCGACGAACTCCGGCGCGCTTCCAGGTTCGCGACCCGCAAGGCCCTTCTCGATCTCGTAGCGCAGGCAGGCATCGCCGAGCCGTTCCTGGATCAGTGGCATGTGGCGGGTGCGGTAGTAGTCGTGATCGAACTTCGAGCCGCCATTGGCCGGATAGTAGACGCTCATCTTGATCATGGTCGGGCACCTGCCTGAACGCCTCTCCGAGCGTCCGAGGGGACTTATAGCTCTCCGACTCGTGAAGCGCATCCAGATTTTGGCCGAAGCGAGTTTGACGAGCGCAAGGTTGTTTTCGCTGTGCTTTTCGAAGCGAGTGGCTGACCTAACCGTGAGGCCAACCCGCCCCGGCCGTCTCGACCTCGACGGACAACAGTTGGCCAGTTCCGCCCATCTGGTCCATCTTGTCCATCCCGAACCATCTGGCGGCAGTTATGTAGAGGGTGGTTCGATCAGGTCCACCCAGCATGCAGGCGAAGGCGCCGCGATCGAGCTTCACGTCATCGAGGAGCGCGCCGCCTTCACGAACCCTGCAGCAGCAGGCATTGGGTACGTCGGCGTACCAGATCGCCCCTTCAGCGTCGAAGCATATGCCATCGGGCCACCCGGGAAGATCGGCCCAAACCCTTCGATGGGAAAGTCGCCCGTCGGCGGCGACGTCAAACGATGTCAGCCGTTTCGCCCAGCTTTCGGCGCAAACCAGTGTGCGCCCGTCCGCAGAGAGAGCCATTCCGTTCGGAAACTGAAAGCCTTCCGCTTGTGTTTCGACCGTCCCGTCTGGATGTATCAGCAGGATCGCGGGTCCGTTGACGTAGATACGGCCTTGCGGATCGATCACGATCTCGTTCCAGCCATTCGCTCCCAGCTCGGCGAACTCTTCCAGTCCGGAGCCGTTGAACCGCAGCAAGTGCGACGCCCCGGACGCGATGACGTACATGTCGCCCTGTGGTCCGAAGTCGAATGACAGGGGCGGGGCTTTCGCGGTTGTCGCCACTCTGACAGTTCCGTGCTCGCTCAAGGCGAGAATTTCGCCGCTTGTCCAATCCGCGAACCACAGCTCGCCGTCATGCCATCGTGGGCATTCGACCAGCCCCCGGTCTTCCAACCGAACCCTTGTCCTGTTCATTTCGCCCTCCTGTCGTTCTGCGCCTTGGCCCGTCAAATGGAGCCACTTGGTAAAGACGAGTAAGCAAAGCCAATACCGACACTTGTCTGGCGAAAAGGGCACGGCCGTATCCCGTACCAGCGGCGTTGACGTCCGGATAACGCCTGGATCAAACCGCGAAAGTGAGGCTGACGTGGCACGCCTGTTCGCACCCGGAGGAAATTATGGAGGAGGTGCCACAAGCTTGCTTGAAGGGACAGATGCTATCCTCAGTTTGCAGATTATCCTATGGCGGCATCCCTACGGGAGAACGTGAAAACTGGACACTCCAGCCTTATGGAAGCCGTCGAGCCAAAGTTTCCCATCTTCTGGCAAAGCGCATATCCTTACAGTATTGTGGGCATAGACAGTGGCATCGAACGTGTCCGGCTTCTGCCGCACTATGACTGCAGCTTCCTCCACCCTGCCAAGCTGGGCGAGACAGGCCGCCTGGTTTAACTTGAAAAAATAAGGTGGATTAATGAGGGTTCCGTACGCTGCCAGTGCCGCATCGAACCTGCGCGCCAAGTAGTAGCAGTCTCCGAGACTAGAAACGAACGCCGGAGGTAACAGCGGCTCGAACCTGCAGCCCCGTTCGACAAGAGCTAAGCCTTCCTCGTGCCTCCCCGCATAGGCAACGATCATGCCTCGTGCGACAAGAACGTTTATGTCGTGCGGGCTGATCGTGATCGCAATGTCAGAGTAACGCAGGGCATCATCAATATTCCCGACCAGCAAGAAGCATGCAGCAACGCTTGTAAGGACGAAGGGATCAGACTTGTCGACCGCGATTGCGCGCGCGGCGAACTGCTGGCACTGAACCTCAAGTTGGGCGTCTGTTGCGGCGCTCGGCTCACTGAACCGCCAATATGCACAGAGTAATCCCAGCGAAGCGAGAGCGGGCGCATATGTCGGATCGATACGGACCGCCTCGTGCATGTGTTCGCGTGCGCCATGTTCGTCGCCATTGCGCCAGGCCGCCCCTGCTCGGAGCCACGATGTATAGGCGGAAATAGTTGTCGTAGAAGCCCTTCCGCGCGTGTTGCCGGCGACCTCTTGAAGGTTGAAAAACAGGCGGCCAATAATCGCCTCGACGATTTCATCCTGAACCGCGAACACGTCTGCCATCTCCCGATCGAATTTCTCGGCAAAGACATGAGTCCCGGTTTGTACGTCGATCAATTGCACCGTAGCGCGCATTCGCTGGCCTGCCAGCCGAACACTGCCTTGGAGGACGAAATCGGCGCCGAGCTGTCGGCCCACCTCCGCCACATTTACAGATTGGCCCTTGTAGTTAAACGTGGTGTTTCTAGCTACCACGGAAAGATTCTTGAAACGGCTGAGTTCGGTTATGATGTCTTCGGTGATGCCATCGGCGAAATAGTCCTGTTCAGCGTTTCCCGACATGTTGGCGAGGGGTAGAACGGCGACGGTGGTGAATTCCTTGCCGCGAAAAAGCATAGCGGAGGGTAGTCCGCGCGCCGTCTCCATCCCAAAGGTCCTGACTGGCGCAGCGATGTTCTTGAGCTGCACCAGCCCCAGGTCCTTCATCGTTATGGAAATTTTCCCTCGAACTTCATTGTGGACCTTTTCGGATATGCAGATGCCCCCAGGCTCGGCAAGCGTTTCCAACCGCGCTGCTATATTGACTCCTTCGCCATAGATATCTGAGCCTTCACCGATCACATCGCCGATATTGATGCCGATCCGGAGCACGATCTGACGGGACTCTGGAATATTGGCATTCGCCTCCGCCATCTTCTGCTGAAGCTCTAACGCGGCCTCGACGGCGTCGATCGCGCTGCCGAATTCCACCAACACCCCGTCACCCATCAACTTGACAACGCGCCCTCGGTTGGCGCGCACCACGGGGTCGAGCACATGCCTTCGCCGCTCCTTCAGCATCTCGAATGTCCCAGCCTCATCGGCTTCCATCATTCGAGAATAGCCAACTACATCCGCGACAAGAACCGCAACGAGGCGGCGGTGTATTGTTTTTTCGACCACGCTCCGACGTCCCCGATCACTTTGCTGGGAAGCCAAACTTGTGGCACGTTATCGGATTGTGGCTTTGAGCGAAACTTCTTGTGACACTTGCTCCATAATGCCGGACTGTCCCCGCAGGAGGGACACCGACCCGCGACTGGTTATGTGGAAAGTGCCACTGGGTCCGATCCGGGGCCAAGCCCTTGTCTGCACACTGTTTAGGACGGCCCCGTCATCCGGGGGCGTGGTGCCGTCGGTTGCCGCAAGTCCAGCAGGCGCCGCGTTTCCGGCGGCGCTTTCAGCTGGAAATGAGCGGAGACGCCTTGCGAATCGTATAAGTCTGTGCTTATGTGTTGGCATGATAGAGAACGACATCTTCAAGGCTTTGGCTGATCCCACCCGTTGCGCGATCTTTGAGAAGCTGGCGACCGGAAGCATGAATGCCAGCGCTTTGCGCGATGGCATGACGATCAGTCAGCCTGCCATGTCCCAACACCTCTCCGTTCTGCGGAGCGCGAGACTGGTGCGGGAGGAACGACAGGGGCGCTTTGTGAACTACGAGGTCGATCCAGAAGGCTTGGCACTCATTGCCGGATGGCTGGCGAAGTATCGCGCCTACTGGCCCGCTCGCATCGACGCCCTCAAAGCTCTGCTGAAGGATATGGATCAATGAACGAGAGCAAGACCGACGATCACGACAGGGGCATCGAGCTTGAGTACGAAATCGACGAGCCGCCGCACAAGGTCTGGCGCGCGATAAGCATTCCGGAGTTTCGAGAGAAATGGTTGCCGAAAGAGGCATTGGCCGATCCGGAGGCTGCGTCTCTGACGCCGGGGCAAGAGGTCCGCTACCGGATGCGCGAAAGCGAACCGCCGTTCCTTGAAAGCGTGGTCATCTTTCGGATCACCCCCAACGACACCGGCGGAACCAAGCTGCGGATCATTCACCAGCTTACGGACGTCAGCTTCGATCGGATGACCCGCGCAACCGCAAACAATAATAGCCTGCCCCTCATGCTCGCCGCCTGACGCGGCGAGCTTCCCTTTAAATTCTGGAAGATTGGAGTTCGCCGATGCGCGAAGCGATGCAACTCGTCCCCATGGTGGTAGAGCAATCAAGCAGAGGGGAGCGATCTTTCGACATCTATTCCCGCCTGCTTCGTGAAAGGATCATCTTTTTGAATGGCGAAGTGAACGACACCGTGTCTGCGCTGGTCTGCGCACAATTGTTGTTCCTCGAAGCGGAAAACCCCAAGAAGCCAATCAGCCTCTATATCAATTCCCCCGGCGGCATGGTGACGAGCGGCCTCGCCATGTATGACACCATGCGTTACATCCGCGCTCCGGTGCATACGCTTTGCATGGGGACAGCCCGCTCGATGGGATCGTTCCTGCTGATGGCGGGTGAACCCGGACAGCGGGCAACACTGCCCAATACAAGCATCCTCGTCCATCAGCCATCCGGTGGCTTTCAGGGACAGGCATCGGACATGCTCATCCATGCCGAGGAAATCAGACGAACCAAGGACCGGATGACACGTCTCTATGCCGAGCATTGCGGACGCAGCTATGAGGAATTCGAACGCGCGATGGACCGCGACCGTTTCATGACCGCAGAGGAAGCTCTGGAATGGGGGTTGGTCGACCGCATCCTACAGGTCCGGGAAGAAAATCTGGACGCAACGGCATAAGCGTAGCCTCGGATTGAAATGGTCCATTCATGCGTCGATTGGTTGGAAGAACGCTAGTGCGTGCGCTATTCTCTGGCCTCAGCGAAGACTTCGGTATCTGGAAGGATTTTGCCGACCGCTACCGAGGACGAATCTTTGTTGGACTTTTCCTAACAGCCTCTAACGAGGGTTTGGGTATCTCTCCCCAGACCTTGAGTGCCATCAGCGTCGGTGGGCTTGAACTTGATCTCGATGTCTACAGCGGTGACGCCGACGCGGACGTAGGGGACATTCAAAGCAGCAACTGAACGCAATGACCGGCCTGAGACGAACTGGACGGCCGACTTTGGCTAAGGCTACGTCACCGCACTATGCCACGGCAACGGGCACAAACAGAGCCAGATCGACGAGCTTCTGCCGTGGAATTATGCTGCCTTTACCTAACAGTTCGCCCGAACGCATTAGGCTCAAAAGAGCCATTCTGGACGCGGTTTACTCATTTCAATAACTCATTTTTTCTGGCGTAATTGTCGCGTGCGAGGATGAACTCCCGGCTCCAGACATCAATGGCATGATAGCCGCGATCCAGTATCTCCTGGACGGAAGTGTCGGAGTCTATCTTATCTACTCGAACCCACTGATTGCGTGGATATTCCGCACCAAAGGCGTTGATAAGTTGCGTCATGATGGTCGCGTAGTGGCGCAGTTCCATTGCCTGCAACGCATCCCGAACAATAGGAGCCAAAGTACCGGATGAGTTCTCGAAGAACTGAGGAAGGCCGCCATTGGCGACTTCCCCGTCGAAAATAACCGTAGCGTAAAGGTAGACATAAGGCAGCCCCAACCGCTCGACCGTCCCCGGAATAAGCTCGTCTTCAATCGAAATCCCGCGCTCTGCCTGCTCAATCCCTTGTTTAAGGAGCCAGTCATCGAGCGAGCCAAGATCATTGTATGGCGCTGTCATGATGACTCTCAACTATCCAACCCACCTACGTGAGGTTGTTGATACGATCAAATCGCGAAGCCTGCAAACGGCTATAGTTGCTGTGCCCATCAACGCCGCGATTATTGAGCAGCACACCGCTTACGATCCGAACGATCCGGCTGTCCATCAATCTCAGCATCGCGTCGAGAGAAGTTACCAATAACCCTGTCTATGACGCTGGCCGGATAGTCCGCCGAATGCTGATGCGGATCGTAGTTGTCACCAGCGCGCTTATCAAAGGAGCATCCCCGCCAATGGCGAGCCCGATTTCAATCTCGTCGGTCATCGGCAAAGCCTAGGCCAGCGTGGCTGTTTCTTCAATCACCGCTTCAACCCTCCTTGCGACGTGCGAGGAGGGCTGAATTCAAGGCCGGTTAGGCGGTCCGCCGATACCGGTCGCGCTCCCGCGCAATCTGCTCGGGGGTATATGGATCGAGTGTGTCGTCGAACCGGGTCCCATCCCTGCTCGTTATAGGGCCTCGGGGTTTGTCTCTTCGCGACTGTGAAACCTCTCGATTTGTATTGGCGCTGGCATGACCGGCGCGAAAATTCATTCGAGATCGATCACCATCGAACTTCGGCCGAGTCACACTTTTTGACGCTGGCCCCACAAATCGCAGATGGCGATGACTCTATTCACCTCGTTGGAACGTCGTTGTTGTGACCGTCGTCGAGCGGTCGGACCCGACCCAAATGAGGACTGAGAGATGGATCTGGAAGGAAAGCGAATCGTGGTTGTCGGCGGGAGCCGCGGCTTGGGGAGGGGGCTCGCCGAGGCATTTGCGGTTCGCGCGGCCGAAGTCACAGTGGTCGCCCGAAACGCGGCTGCCGTGCAGGGGCCAGGCAAGCAACCGGCCGTCACCGCCATATCGGCTGATGCAACCGATGTCGACGCGGCATGGCGGATCATGGAGCAGACGCGACCCGATCTCGTCATCATGAACGCCGGTGCGGAACCGCCCATGGAACGGATCGACCGGATTGGCTGGGAGGCATTCACGACCAACTGGAATGTGGACGTCAAGGCCGCGCTGCACTGGGTACAGGCTGCTCTGACGTTGCCGATGACGCCGGGCGGGCTTGTCGTCCTGGTCTCCAGCGGAGCCGCCGTGCAGGGGTCGCCGCTATCGGGCGGTTATGCGGGAGCCAAGCGCGCGCAGTGGTTCATTGCAAAATATGCCGAGGGCCTATCGGCGGAACTCGGCCTGGGTCTGCGCTTCCGGGTCATCGTTCCCCGGCAGATGTTCGCAGGAACCGGTGTGGGTGATACGGGCATCGCGGCCTATGCCGCGGCGGCGGGTCGGACATTTGCCGAACATGCCGCCACCTGGCCGGACATGACGCCGCGGGATTTTGGCGATATGGTCGCCGACCTGATCGGCAGGACGGACCTCGCCGGGGCCCTGGTCTACGCGGTGCGTGGGGATACGGGTGTGACGGTCATCGAATGACAGAAGACGCTGCTCTCGAAGACGAAGAGAGGAAAACTCTGCTCGCAGCGCTCGCCAGGGAAGCGGACGCGCTTCGCCCCGAACTGCACCGCTATGCTGCTCGTCTGGTGGGTTCGGTGATCGACGGCGAGGATGTGATTCAGGACGCATTTGCCAGGGTATTTGCGACGGCTGGCTCGATCCCGCCGGGCACGCCGCTGCGACCCTGGCTATTTCGCATTGTCCACAATCGAGCCATAGATGCCCTGCGCCAGCGCAGTACGCTCCGATCGGAGCCCCTTGAGATGGCTTTCGACCTGGCCGATATCAGCGCCGTCGGTCCGGAGGACGCGCTGATCCGGCAGGACGCGGTGCGGGTCGCCCTGGGCCACTTTGCAGAATTGCCGGTGCCGCAACGCAGCGCGGTGATCCTCAAGGATGTGTTGGGAGAGTCACTTGCGGACATCGCAGCGCTGCTGGAACTGAGTGTCGATGCCGTCAAGGCCCATCTGTCGCGCGGTCGGGCGAGATTGCGCGCCATCTCCGACGTGCGGTCCGAGGTTCCGCCACCGCCGAGTCCCGAGGTCCTGAACTTTGCAGCGCTCTTCAAAGCCCGAGACTGGGACGCGTTGCGTCGCATGCTGGCCGAGGATGTTCGGCTTCGTCAGGCGCGACGGCCGGAAATCTCTGGTGCCGCCGATGTCGGTCGATTTTTCACCTTTTATGCCGAATATCCACCCGTCAGGATCGAACCTGCTTGGCTGGAAGGCCGGGAAATATTGCTGGTATCAGCCGAACCGCCGGGCGGTCCTTCCTATTTCATGCTGCTCGAATGGCGGGAGCAAAAGATAAGCCTGATCCGCGACCATCGCTATGCGACCTATGTCATGGATGGTGCTGATGTCATGCTGGCCGCATCGCGGTGACCGGCATTGATCAAGACGCGCTTTCTCGAGGTCCGCTATGCGCCTCATAATGGTCATCGAGCCACCCGTCGCTGTTGCTGCAAAGCGGACATGACGCAGTGACAAGGCGGGTCGCAGTTGCGCCAAAAGCCGCCATTCCGCCCCATGCGGGTGATTAGATCACGAATTCCTCCTCGTACGTCTGTGGCTTGGAAACGACCGTAACCTCCACCGGAATGATCCAATTGGCCGCGTAGCTCTCGCAGTCGGAACGCTGGAGGTCGGGCTGCACGCATCCAGCCCCATCGATCGCGCGACATCGCAGTGTATATCGCCCCACTTCTTCAGGGGTCCACATGTACTCCCACAAGCGCCATGCAAAGGGACGTTCTGTTTCGAGGAGCCTTCCCTCGCGCCAGCCCTTGCCATCTCCGGTGCAGACCTGCACCTGCCGGATAGCAGCCTCTCCGCTCCAGGCGGCTCCGAAAATCCGGTACGGTTGGCCGGCGATGAGCTGCGCCCCCTGTACCGGACGCGCGATCTGCGCTTTGACCTCCATCTCCGCAAGGGGGACCAGCGTCGGTTCCCCGAGGCTGCGCTCCCAACGGAAATAGTCGCGCGCCTGCCAGTAGCCAAGGAACGGTTGCTCCACAACCGTGATATCAGTGATCCACTTGACCCAAGCCATGCCGAACCAGCCACCCACGACCGCGCGTAGCGGGTAGCCGTGATCGCGCGTCAACGGCTCCTCGTTCATCGAATAGGCAAGGATCGTGCTGTCGGCGATGGCCTTCTCAAGCGGTAGACTGCGCGCAAAAGCGATGGGGCCGGGAGAAGCTGTTTTCTTGTTCGTGTCGACCACGCCGCTGTCGGCGCCTGCGAGCAGAACCTCACATGCGGTTCGCTTAACGCCCGCCATTTCCAAAATGTCGCGCAGAAGAACACCAGTCCACGCGGCATTGCCGACGGCTCCGTTCTGCCACTGCAATCCCTCCCTCGGCGGCTCATAGTAGACGCGCCCGTTCCCTGCACACTCGACGACGGCAGTGAAAGTCGTGCTGCGCATCGCCTTGATGCTGTCGAGGTCTAGTTCGATCGGCCGCTCCACCGCCCCGCCAACGCGCAACCTCCAGTCTCGCGCATCGAGGTCCGGCGACGGGAAATGGTTTCGCACGAAGAACAGCTCGGTCGGGATCAGCCAATCGGAGAGCGACGCAAACGGAAACTCGATATTCTGGGGGGATTTCTGTCGAACTATTAGACTGGGTTGCTCTGGTGTCGGCATCGTCCTCATCTCCCCTTTCAAGACACAACGTCGGCTCTCGGTCGCGCGAATTCCGGTGCGATCACACCGCCCCTCGCAGTGCGTCCGTCGCATTCCGCCTTCGGGCCGCATCCTAGCACATATCGCACGTTCCTCGGATCGACCTCGAGCGGCAGAGGACGATCGACTACCAGTGAGCCTGACCGCCATTAACGGAGACGCGTCTGATAGGCGGGACGCTAGGTTGCCATCCGCGCGCGCAGGCGGGGGCCGATCCAGTCAAGGAAGCACCGCACCTTCAGCGACAGCGGATCGGCTGGTCCGTGAATAACATTTACCGGCAGCGGCTCCGGTGCGAACTCCGCCAACAATTCCCGCAGAGCGCCAGAGCGCAAATGGTCGTTGATCTGGTAAGAAAGCACGCGAATAATGCCGATACCGGCCAGCGCAGCCTGAATGGCAGCCTCTGTCGTGTTGACCGCGAGTTTGAGGCGCGGCTCGACGGCGAAGGCCGCGCCGTCCCGGCGGTATCGCCATTCCGGGGCGGTCGCGAAGCCCTGGAAGCTTATGCCATCATGCGGGGCGAGGTCTTCCGGCTGACGCGGCACTCCTCGGCGGGCGAGATAGTCGGGGCTCGCGCAGATCACCCGGCGGACGGCGCCAACCCGTGTTGCGATAATCGCGCTGTCGGGCAGGTGCCCGATCCGTAGGGCTACATCGACGTGCTCATCCCTCAGGCTTAGCTGCCGATCAGTCAGGGTCAGCCGCAGGTTGATATCGGGTTGCTCCTTCAGGAATTCGAGCGCAATTGGCAGCAGATGGCGCTCGCCGAAGGCAATCGGCGCGGTGACGTGCAGCCCGCCACGCAGCGCTCCATAATCGCCGCTGGCCTGCCGCTCCGCCGCGTCCAGTTCCTCGAGAATACGACGTGACGCGGCGACGAAGGCGCGTCCCTCCTCCGTCAAGGCGAGGCCGCGGCGGGTGCGCACGACCAGGCGAACGCCAAGATGCTTTTCAAGATCGGCCACTTTGCGGCTGACCGTGGCCAGCGGCGCATTCAGCCGCCGTGCCCCGGCAGAAAGACTGCCGGCGTCGACCACCGCCAATAGCACCGCCATCGCGTCAAAACGATCCATCGAAGCCTTCCATAAAATGAGAAGAATGTTTCCACATTGCCAAGATACCCGGTTGATTGTGGATGTCATAGCATTCGCGTCGTCAAGGGGCTCGACGTAGCTCCCATCGTGCTACTGATCCGGAGAAAGATGTCATGCCTCAACTTTCACGTCGCGCTTTCGCTGGCGCCCTGCCTCTCGGCCTCATCGGCGGAAGCCTCCTCGGTGGAGGCCTGCTCGGCGACTCCGCCGCCCGTGCGGCGACGCAGGAAGCTGCCAAGGCGCCTGTTGCGATGAACCCCTTCGCACAGATCCGCATCGGTCGGTTCACCGTGACGGCACTGACGGATGGCTATGCCGATATGCCCTATGACTACTTTCCGGGGCGCTCGGCGCCCGAGGTCGAGAGGGCGGCAAGCGCACAGTTTACCGCCCGGCCGAGTGGGGTTCGGTTCCTCTTCAACCAATATCTCGTCGAGGATGGCGAGCGCCGCATCCTGATCGATGCCGGTGCGGCAGGTTCGATCGGGCAGACCGGACAGTTACCACAGGCACTCGCCGCGCTCGGTCTGAAGCCCGACAAGATCGACGCGGTCATCGTGACGCATATGCACCAAGACCACATGGGTGGGCTGGTTCTGGGAGGTAAGAACAACTACCCCGGAGCCGAGCTTTATATCGATCGTCGCGACATCGCTCACTGGACCGATCCGGCCAAGCGCAGCGGCGCGCCTGAATACCTGCAGACGAGCTTCAGGATGGCGGAGGAGGTGGTGCGGCTATATCCGAGGCTCCAAGCGATCGACGGAGAGCGCGAGATCATGCGGGGCGTTTCGATCGTCGACTTAACCGGCCATACACCCGGCCATATCGGCGTGCGGGTGGAAGATGGCGGGAAGAGCATGATCATGGTTTCGGATATGATTTTTCCGGTCGTGCATCCGGCCGCGACCGATGTGTTCTTCCTGTTTGAGCAGGACCGTGCCGCTGCGAAAGCCATGCGTGATCGCTTCTTTCCGCGTGCCGCGTCGGAAGGCGCACTCATCGCTGCCACGCACATGCCGTTCCCTGGGCTCGGTCGTGTCGTTGCTGATCATGGGGAGATGCGTTGGCAAGTCGCAGACTGGGCCTTGCAGGACTGATGTCTGCTCTCGGTGATCTTAAATGCCAAGCAGATCCCAACTGCAATCGCGCCGGCGGCCCTATTCGGTGGATCGCCGACCCCGAACTGATCGTCAGAGGCCGGCAAGATAGTGAGCCATGGCAGCGATGTCGTCGGCCGAAAAATTGCGCACCAAGGCCGTCATGCGGGGCACGTTCGGGCGCTTGTTATCGCGAAAGTCGGAGAGGGTTTTGATCAGGTAGTCCAGCTTCTGATTTGCGACGCGCGGAGTGTTGGCGTATCCGACGAAACCCTCCCGGTGGCACGAGGTGCACTTCTTCCCGGCGTCGAGCGCTTGGAAGCGGGTAATGCTCGCTGCCTCCGCCGGCTCGCGGTAGGCGGGCCAAGGCAGTGCGGAAAAGTAGGCCGCAAGCGCCTTCATGTCGTCGTCGGAAAGATTCTTCGCGATCCGGCCCATGAGGTCGTCGGTGCGCGCTCCATTGCGATATTCCTGCAAAGCTATCAGCAAAGAGGACTCGTGCTGGCCGGCGATGATCGGCGTGTTCTTAACAGTCGGCAGACCTTTCTTACCGTGACACATCTGGCAAAGCTTGGCCTTGTGGGAGATTGCCGCCGGCGGTGGCGCAGCATTGTTCTGCGCTCCAGCCGGCAGCGGACCGAGGGCCACGAGAGCGGCGATGACGAACGGAGCGAGCGCATTGCTGCAGGGCATGCGAGGCCTCCAGATCGAGGCTTAAGCTGAAGTGTGATGCTGATCTTATCAGGAGATGCAACCATTGGCGAACGGACCCCGCCGCCTCCATCCGACTATGGCTGCGTTTTTATGAGTTCACGCCCTAGTTGACTTGGAGTCTTGCGGCATTTGCTGCATAAGTCCGGGAAATTCTGGCCTAAATACGGAGCTAAAGCGATGAAGGTTCAGGGCCAGAGTGAGCTGTCTGGTATCGGTGAAATCCGAGCCCAGCTCGGCGGCTGGCTCATATCGACGGCAGGCATGTCGTCTACCTCTCGCGGCCTGCACTTTGATGTGAGAGACGGGAGCCACGGCGTCGAACTGGTTGTGCCTGGGTGTGATCATCATGCAGTGTTAGTGGCGCTGGGATCATCACGGCAATTCCGCTTTCAAACGCACATAGCGTCCCGCGAGGTATCTTGCAGAGCAGGGGATCTGATTGTCGTCCCGGCCGGCAGCCCAGCACGGCTTGGAGGCGCTATCCCGCCAATGCTTCGGATCGGTATCGACCCAGAGCAACTCAGCGATGGCTCTCGGTTACGTGAGCCCCTCCGAGGCAGGGATGATCAGACGGGCTCTATCCTTCACGCCAACGATTTGTTTGCACTGTACATCGGCGGCGCGATCCTCGAGGAGATGCGCAAGCCGGATTTTCAATGGCGGATGCCTCTGTTACGTCACCTTGCTGAAGCGCTAACCGTGCATTTCGTTACAATGTATGGTGTTTACACAGTCTCCGATCACACCGGCGAAATCAGCGACAGGGAAGCCATCCGACGGGTAATCGAGCATCTTGGGCGGACAACGCACGACTTTCCTGACCTCTCCTCGCTCGCCAAGCGGACCGGTCTCAGCCGCTTTCACTTCATCCGGGTTTTTAAAGCTGAGATTGGCATGACGCCTGCGCGATACGTGGAGCAATGCAGAATTGAGCAAGCGAAGTCATTGATCGAGACAGCCGAAATATCGTTGGCCGATATTGCCGATAAGCTTGGGTTTGTCGATCAAAGCCACCTGACCCGCCGTTTCAAAAAGGTCGTCGGTAGCACCCCTGCTGCATACGCACGCGCAAAGGGCCGCAGGCATTTATCAGAGATCTAACAATAATGTACAAAATAAGCAATAATCTACCATTAGAGTCAGATAACTTCGACACTTATCAAGCCGAAAATCAGATTTTTCGTCTCATTGGCCTGTCTTAAGCAATAACATCCCAGATATAGCAATAAAATGCCATGACCTAATCTCCAAGGTAGTTCATATGTATTGCCAACAGACGACATCAGCACAGGAGATGTAGCCGTGAATATTATAAACGTTATTCTTGTGCACGGATATTTCCTCGACGGTAATGCTTGGAATAAAGTTATACCGTTACTGTCAGAGCGAAGCATTGATGCAATCGCCGTTCAGCTTTCATTGACCTCGTTCTCTGAGGACGTGGCAATTGTTCATCGCGCCATTGAAATGCAGGACGGTCCGGTCATCCTCGTGGGACAGTCTTATGGTGGCGCGGTCATTACCGAGGCGGGCAACCATAGTCGAGTTGCCGGCCTCGTCTACATCGCCGGCGCTGCGCCAGACAGTGGCCAGTCCGTCGACGACTGGTGGAGCGGTTATGCGACTGCGGCTGTTGTGAATGAACTGAGGCCCTGGGGCGACGCGCATGTTACGCTCACCCGCGACGGGGTGCGCAAATACCTGGGCCAGGATCTTCCGACTGCAGAAGCCGATATCGTCTACGCCACTCAGGGACCGCTTGGAACACGCAGTAAATTAGAGAAGATCTCCAAAAGCGCGTGGCACACCAAGCCTTCCTGGTACATGGTCACAACGCTCGACCACACGATGCCGCCCGCGGTACAGCAGGACTCCGCCGAACGTATGGGTGCCGAGATCATGGTTGTTCAGGCAAGCCACTTGCCTATGCTTTCACAACCGAAAGTCGTTGCCGAGTTCATCGCCAACGCCGCCGCGTCTTTTGACTGATAATTCGGTCCCAAGCCGAAGCATCATTCAAAACAACATATTCCGGAACGACCTCGCCACAACGGCGAAACGACGACCCATTCCTTAGCGGACTGTGTCTGTTCGACCAAGTTCGACCTGGCGCGCATCGCCTGGTCACAAAAGCTTCGAAAGGAGCCGTTGGCTCGCTTGCCTCCCAACGGAATTATTTGCCCAATCCAAGAAGGAACAGGATAATGTCTACATCATCGAAACCTACCATCGTTTTTTGCCACGGCATTTGGGCCGACGGCTCATGCTTCAGCAAAGTAATCCCTGCACTGCAGGCGGACGGGCACGAAGTCATCGCCGTCCAGTACGGCCTGGACTCCTACGAGGAGGACGTGGCTACGGTTAAGCGGACGCTCAATCGTGTCGGCAGCCCCGTCATCCTCGTCGGGCATTCCTACGGTGGCGCAACGATCACGGCCGCCGGCATCGACGAGCGTGTCGTTGGTCTGGTTTACGTCGCCGCGGTCGCCCCGGATGTCGGCGAGACCGTGCAGGATCAGCTCGCCAAGTATCCGTCGGACATCTTCAACCATGTCGAGGCAGCGGACGGCCGGGCCTGGATGCTGCCGAGCGGAACCAAGTTCTTCGCTGGAGACCTCTCGGAGGAAGAGCAGAAGCTTGTATGGGCCACGCACTATGCGCCGGTTGCCGATCTGTTCAACCAGCAAAAGCTCAGTGCCGACGAGATCGCGTGGAAGTCCAAGCCAAGCTGGTACGTCTTGGCGACGCAGGACCACACGGTGCACCCCGATCTCCAGCGCTGGGTTTCCAAGCGTATGAACGCGACGGTGACGGAGGTGGAAAGCAGCCACGTGCCGATGCTCTCTCAACCCGACGTGGTTATCGATGTCATCCGCAAGGCAGCGGTGGCCGTCGAGCGTCGCTGATATATCGTGGAAATTGATAGGAAGAGACCGTCATGAGGCGGTCTTTTCTGTTATCGGCAGATGCACCTATAGGCGCGTCCGCCAACTGCGGGAAGGGGTGGGGGAGGCGTGGAGTTCGCTGTGGGCCATCTACTCCGGCCAGAGGCACCGGCTGACGCGTGAGATCACCGCTTCAACCCTCCTTGCGACGTGCAAGGAGGGTTGAGCTCAAGGCCGGTTAGGCGGTCCGCCGATACCGGTCGCGCTCCTGCGCGATCTGCTCGGGGGCATATGGATCGAGCGTTTCGTCGAACCGGGTCCATCCCTGCTCGTTATAGGCACGCCGACGTTCGATCGGGTCGACCCAGTTTGAGCCTTGCAGAATGGCCTGCGCCTCGGGMGCGCGGGCATCGTCGACCTTGGCCGTGACCAGGCTGCCGCCGCGGCGGACACCTTCGGCATAGAGGTGAGCATCATCTTCCGGGACGCCGGAGTCGGTGAGGGCGCCGATCAGGCCGCCGGCCGCACCGCCAGCGACGGCGCCGGCGACAGCCCCGGCCGCAGTCGCGGCAAGCCAGCCTGCGGCAACCACCGGCCCGACACCGGGGATGGCCATCAGGCCCAGTCCGGTSAGCAGGCCGCCAGCGCCACCGACGGCAGCGCCAATGCCGGCACCCGTCGCGGCATCCTCGCCARCGTCAGAGTCGCGATCGATGCGGCCTGCCTTGTTGGAGACGATACTGATGTYGTTTGASGGAATGCCYGCCGCTTCCAGTTTGCTGACGGCGGAGCGAGCGTCCGAGTRGTCGTCGAAAAGTCCGGTTACAGTTCTCATCATGCTTCTCCTTGGGTTACTTGGCGACGATGTTGCCTTGATAATCGAGGGCAATGGCGACGGCTTTGCCGTCCTTCATGCCGGAGGCCATCCAGATCCCCTTGTCATCGAGCTTGAGATCCTTGACGTCGGTGTAGCCCGCTTCCGCAATGCGATCCTTCGCCTGAGCTTCGGTAAAGCTATTGGCGCCCTCAACGGGCGCAG